>NZ_JBMKJG010000012.1:0-166017 GCF_049237765.1 Enterobacter cloacae complex sp. SHL021
TGAGGTCTCTTCTGATTTGTTAGCGCAACCAGTAGATCACACTTCATCGTGCTTTTCATTTTTCTGGGGAACCCTCAGCCCACAGGGAGAGGGCGTAAAAATAAAAAACGGTAACCAGGGTTACCGTTTTGCTTTTATCACCGAAGCTGCTGCTGGCGAATCGTCGCTTTCACCAGGCGCCAGGCGCTCCAGGCACCAAAGCCGCGTCGGGCCCAACGGATCAGCATATTCGGATGACGGATCGTCCAGATTGCCATCACACTGCTGCCAACCAGAGCCCAGGAACGCAGGCTCAGGAAGGTGTTCCAGCCACGGTCAAACCGACGCGTCGCGTCAATCCAGTCGCGACGGCTGGCAGACAGATCCAGCCGTTGCTGCTGGATCTGACTTAACAGAAAGGCTTTTCGCTTTTCACGTTCGGCTTTATCGCTCACGGCTTGTCATCCTCCAGCAGAGCGCGATCGTTCGCCAGCTCCTGGCGCGTATGGCGCAGGAAAGTGGACTTACGCGCTTTGCGCATCGTCCAGATACCGCCAATCAGTGCTGCAACCAGCAAAACGACGGTGGTGGCAATCATCGCGTTGAGTCGATATTGCGGATCGATGGCCCAGATGATGAGTACCATCAGGCTCATCAGACCAAACGCGGCGAAGAGCATGGTCAGTCCAAGCATCAGCAGCATCTGGAAGAGGTTGGCTTTCTCCTCTTCCAGCTCTACCACTGCCAGCCGGACGCGCGTTTCGGCAATCCCGACCAGCGTCGTTAAGATACGCTGGCCGATGCCGAGGACGTTGTTAGCAGGCCCTTGTGCGTGACGAGGATCTTCCATATCAACGACGCGTCAGCAGTACGCCCAGTACCACACCGATTGCGGCACCAATACCGACACCCGTCCACGGATTATCGCGAACATATTCGTCAGCACGCGCTGCGGCTTCACGGGTCTGTTTTGCCAGCGCATCACCGGTTTCACCCAGGCGATAACGGCTCTCTTTCAGCGCTTGCTCCGCTTTACTGCGCAGTTTGCTGACCTCTTCTTTTGACTTATCGGCGGAGGAGTTCAGCACCTCTTCAAGGGTGTCAGCCAGGGATTTCAGTTCAGCGCGCAGATGTTCAGACGTCGTATCTTTTGACATGATTTTCTCCTGTTGAGATTTCCGTTAACTCAATAATCGCGAGCTTCCAGCGCTTTCAGGTCGTCCTGCGCTTCTTTCAGCTTTCTCTCGCGCTTGGCAATTTTTTCCGCATCCCCTTTCTCTTTCGCTTCCTGCAGGTCGTGACGACGCTCGGCTATCTCGTCCTTCTGTTCAGCGATTTTTTTCTGGTGATCGGCACGCAGTTGGCTGTCTGAACAGTTCGCTTTCACTTCGCTCAGCGCTTTTTTCAGCCCCTCAACACGATGCTGATTGTTGTGCTTTTCGGCATAACCGATCTCGCGCTGAATATCCTGCTCTTTCTCCTGACAGAGAGAAGTGGCGAAGGAGGCAGTGCTTAAAGATAAAAGGGCCAAAGCCAGAGTAATGCGGAATTTCATTATCGAAACCTTCCATTGTGTTGCGGCATACGCCGCTATCCAGACTAAGCGGAGAACATTTGAGGGGTGCTCCGCGTACTTAAGCATAGTAAGTAAACGGGGGATTCACCAAAGTGGGTGAAAAGATTCGGAATCCTGGTAATTATCCAAATCGGTGCGACGTATCGCGAATCAGCGACAGCCAGGCCGCTTGACGGCTGTCATCGTCCTGCTGGGCAATGATGTATCCCTGCGGCAGCGTGCGGTCAAGCACCACTTTCGCGGCCGCGCTCTGTGCACGAGAGTCAAACTTGATCAGTAACACATCGTTTTGTGGGGTGATACTTTTAAAGCGGATCCCGTTGGCATCCAGATGGTGCCAGACAGAAAACCCATCCGGTACGCTGACACCCTGATTAACCGGGCGAATGGCCAGCGTAGATTCCTGATGCGAAAGCGCGCTCCAGATCAGAAGCATGGCGCTGATAAGCACCAGGGCGATCAGTGCGTACGCACTACGACGCAGGGAGAGCGCTGATATAACCATGGTTAGCTCCTGGCTCCGTATTTTTTCTTCCACAGGACAACCAGCGAACCGATCAGGCCGAAGACCAGCAGGACGACAGGCAGCAGCATCAGGCATGACATCAGCTGATCTTCATACTTCATGAAGACCGGCGTTTTACCCAGCGCATAGCCCAGCGTGGTGAGGATCAGCACCCACAGCAGGCCGCTCATCCAGTTAAAGAACTGGAAGCGAGTGCTGCTGAGACCTGACAGACCCGCGATGGTCGGCAACAAAGTACGTACAAACGCAATAAAGCGGCCAATCAGCAGTGCGGAAAGGCCGTGCTTATGGAAAAGATGGTGCGCCCGCTGGTGATAATGCGCCGGAAGGTGCGAAAGCCAGTTCTGCACGATCCGCGTATTGCCAAGCCATCGTCCCTGGATGTAGCTCACCCAGCAGCCGAGGCTGGCGGCGACGGTCAGTAAAAAAATGGTTTGCGGAAACGCCATCGCCCCTTTGGCACACAGCACGCCGACGAGCACCAGCAAACTGTCGCCGGGCAAAAAGGCCGCAGGCAGCAGACCGTTCTCAAGGAACAGGATCATAAACAGGACAAAATAGAGCATGCCAATCATGGAAGGGTTGGCCAGCGTTTCGAAATCCTGAGCCCAGAGGGCATTCAGTAGTTGGGTCAAAAGTTCCATTCAGTGTTCCTGGAAATCGGTTAACGTCACGCCTGTTATCCGGGACAAACAGCACGGCGACATTGTTGTGATTTCATTATGGTCGCTCGCGGACACATTGCGGTGTGGCCAACACTGTTCCCTGTTAATTGGCTGGTTAGCAAGCACTAACTTACAAAATAAGGAATTGAATCCAATTGTAACAAAGCCCAACGTTCTGCGTCACAGAATTTGCAGGGTGTGATGATTTTGGCGTAAGCCCTGGAAGTGAGCGAGGGGATTTACAAAGGCTGACACTATATATGTTTTGCTTACCCATAAGCGCGGGAAGGCGCAGCGAAGCGCCTGCCAGCACGGAGGCAAACTATTTTGCCTGACTTGACGCGGTATCGAGGTGAACGACAGGATTATCCGCAAAAAGATAACGGTCGGCGTTAAATTCGAAGTCGTCACTGGTCTCATTGAACAGCATCTGCTTGGTGTTCTCGAGGTGCTGCCACATGGCCAGTTTCGCGGCGTGGGGATCTTTACGAATCAGCGCCTTGAGGATTTGGTCGTGATCGTCACACCAGTTATCCACCGTACGTGAATCGATATGATCGTGCAGTTTTTTCCAGTACGGGTTGTGAACGCGCTGAGTCCACATTTTTTCTACAATTGCGGCCAGCGCCGTATTTTGCGTTGCCAGTGCCACCTGAACGTGGAACTGCAGATCCCACTCCGAATCGCGGAAACATTTTTCCTTGCGGGCGTTCTCCTGGATCTCCATCAGTTTCATGATGTCCTGCTTGGTCACCTGGGTTGCCGCAAATTCCGCAATGTTGCTTTCAATGAGCTGGCGGGCCTGGAGCAGCTCAAACGGACCATAGCTGGCAAATTCCAGGCTTTCGTCCGCAACAGGCGAGTGTTTAGGCTGATTAGAAATCACATGAATGCCGGAACCTTTGCGAACCTCAACGTAACCTTCCACTTCCAGCATGATGATCGCTTCACGCACCACGGTGCGGCTCACGTTTTTTTCATCGGCTATGAAGCGCTCAGCGGGGAGTTTGTCACCGACAAGATAGACCCCTTGCTCGATGCGATCTTTCAGCTCGGCAGCAAGTTGTTGATATAAACGACGTGGTTCGGTGATTTCCATATGCGCTCCAGGCAGGGTACGGCGGATGATTTGTTATACCACTTTTGCATGCCACTCTCCAGATTTTGCCATTAAAAAAGCCGCCCGGAGGCGGCTGGTTTTATAGGTCGGGTAAGCGCAGCGCCACCCGGGACAGCAATGCTAACTCTGCGTCGCCGGTTTCCCGAGGGACTCTTTCGCCAGTTCGTCGGCAGATTTGCTTTTCAGCACCGTCCAGATAACGGCTGCCCCCATCAGGTCGAAGATAGCCAGTACCGCGAACAGCGGGCTGAAACCGATGGTATCCGCCAGCGCACCCACCACCAGCGCAAACAGGGTACTTGCGGTCCAGGCGGCCATCCCGGTCAGGCCGTTGGCCGTTGCCACTTCGTTACGGCCGAACACGTCAGACGAGAGGGTAATCAGCGCACCGGAGAGCGACTGGTGTGCAAAACCACCGATGCACAGCAGGGCGATAGCCACGTACGGGCTGGTGAACAGGCCGATCATCCCCGGGCCAATCATCAGCAGTGCGCCCATGGTCACCACCATCTTACGGGAAACAATCAGGTTCACCCCAAACCAGCGCTGGAACAGTGGCGGCAGGTAACCACCCACGATACAGCCCAGGTCAGCGAACAGCATGGGCATCCAGGCGAACATGGCGATCTCTTTCAGGTTAAAGCCATAGACCTTAAACATGAACAGCGGGATCCAGGCGTTAAAGGTGCCCCAGGCCGGTTCAGCCAGGAAACGTGGCAGAGCGATACCCCAGAACTGACGGGTCCCCAGGATCTGCCAGACGGACATTTTTTTGCCGTTGTTGGTCTGGTGCTGCGCTTCCTGACCGCCAATGATGTACTCGCGTTCTTCTTCAGACAGTTTTTTCTGGTCACGCGGGTGTTTATAGAACACCAGCCACGCCATGGCCCAGGCAAAGCTCAGTACGCCAGAGATAATAAACGCCATCTGCCAGCTGTGCATGACGATGGCCCACACTACCAGAGGAGGGGCAATCATCGCCCCGATGGACGAGCCGACGTTGAAGTAACCGACCGCAATGGAACGCTCTTTTGCCGGGAACCACTCAGAGCTGGCTTTCAGCCCTGCCGGGATCATCGCCGCTTCCGCCGCACCTACCGCGCCGCGTGCCAGCGCCAGGCCACCCCAACTGCCTGCCAGCGCCGTTGCACCGCAGAACACCGCCCAGGCGATGGCGAAGAAGGCATAACCGATTTTGGTACCGAGAATGTCCAGCACATAGCCTGCAACAGGCTGCATGATGGTATAAGCCGCGGAGTAGGCGGCAATGATGTAGGAGTATTGCTGCGTGGAGATGTGCAGCTCTTCCATCAACGTGGGCGCGGCGGCTGCCACGGTGTTACGCGTCAGGTAGCCCAGCACGGTGCCGAGCGTCACCAGTGCGATCATATACCAACGTAACCCTTTAATTTTACGCATCTAAAACCTCATCGTTATGTTATTTCCGTGCCAGGGCACGGCAACCTCTCACCGGTTTGGGGGAGGGCTGTGTAACGGGAGGGGCGTAACCGGGAGAACGTCCCGGAACGGCCCGAACCTTGCCATAAATAAGCGTGCATAAGTCGGTTTCCGTACCGTTAAATCCGATGTCTGACACCGGTAATGCATTCCGTCGGCTGCGTGTTTGCGACGGCGAAAAGATAACTTGTCATACAACTTTAAAAGGTGAGTGACATCACAAATGTATGATTCTTTGTAGGGGCATTATCTGGCGCAGGCGAAGCCAGTCCTGACGCGGTCTGCAGAAGGGTTTACCTCATTCGGGGTAATTTTTTTGTCCAGGTTTATTGATCCAACTCACGAAAAAAACCTCAGGCTCTGGAAATTGGTGTGATAACTTTGCAGCATCTGAACATAAGCTTTCTGCCGCTCCCGTTACGAGGAAGACGATAATGACACCGTTTATGACCGACGATTTTCTGTTAGACACTGAATTTGCCCGCCGCCTGTATCACGACTACGCAAAAGACCAGCCCATTTTTGATTACCACTGCCATTTACCGCCGCAGCAGGTTGCCGACAATTACCGTTTTAAAAACCTGTATGACATCTGGCTGAAGGGCGATCACTATAAATGGCGCGCCATGCGCACCAACGGCGTCGCTGAACGCCTGTGTACCGGCGACGCAAGCGACCGCGAGAAATTTGATGCCTGGGCGGCTACCGTGCCGCAGACCATCGGTAACCCGCTCTATCACTGGACGCACCTCGAACTGCGCCGTCCGTTTGGCATTACCGGTAAGCTGCTTTCACCGGCTACGGCAGATGAGATCTGGGAGCAGTGCAACGACTTGCTGGCACAGGATAACTTCTCCGCGCGCGGCATCATGAAGCAGATGAACGTGAAGATGGTGGGCACCACTGACGACCCGATCGACTCGCTTGAACATCACGCGGTCATTGCAAAAGACACCGCGTTTGATATCAAAGTGCTGCCAAGCTGGCGTCCGGATAAAGCCTTTAACATCGAACTCGACACCTTTAGCGACTATATGGCGAAGCTGGGCGAGGTTTCTGACACCGACATCCGTCGTTTTGCGGACCTGCAGAGCGCGCTGATCAAACGTCTGGATCACTTTGCGGCACACGGCTGTAAAGTCTCTGACCATGCCCTGGACGTGGTGCTGTTTGCAGAATCTAACGAAGCCGAACTGGATAGCATTCTGGCGCGCCGTCTCTCCGGTGAAGCCCTGAGCGAGCATGAAGTTGCCCAGTTCAAAACTGCGGTACTGGTCTTCCTTGGCGCTGAATATGCCCGTCGCGGCTGGGTGCAGCAGTACCACATTGGCGCGCTGCGTAATAACAACCAGCGTCAATTCAAACTGCTGGGCGCGGACGTGGGCTTTGACTCCATCAACGACCGTCCGCTGGCCGAAGCGCTCTCTAAACTGCTGAGCAAACAGAACGAGCAAAACCTGCTGCCCAAAACCATTCTCTACTGCCTGAACCCGCGCGATAACGAAGTGCTGGGCACCATGATCGGCAACTTCCAGGGTGAAGGGATGCCGGGCAAGATGCAGTTCGGCTCCGGCTGGTGGTTCAATGACCAGAAAGATGGCATGGAGCGTCAGATGACGCAACTGGCGCAGTTGGGTCTGTTAAGCCGCTTTGTCGGCATGCTGACCGATAGCCGCAGTTTCCTCTCCTACACCCGCCACGAATACTTCCGCCGCATTCTGTGCCAGATGATTGGCCGCTGGGTGCACGCGGGCGAAGCACCGGCGGATATCCAGCTGCTTGGCGAGATGGTGAGAAACATCTGCTTTAACAATGCGCGTGACTACTTCGCCATTGAACTGAACTAAGCCCGTTTGAGGTTGATATGCACTACATCAAAATCCATTCGCTGGATAACGTCGGCGTCGCGCTGGCAGATCTGACCGAAGGAACAGAGGTCACTTTCGGTAATCAATCGGTCACGTTGCGCCAGGCCATTGGACGTGGACATAAGTTTGCCCTGATCCCCATTATGAAAGGGGAGAACGTGGTGAAGTACGGTTTACCGATTGGCCATGCGCTGGCGGATATTGCGCCGGGTGAATACATTCATTCCCACAATACCCGCACCAATCTGAGCGATCTGGACGAGTACAGCTATCAACCTGATTTCCATGCGCAAGAGGAGCAGGCGGCAGATCGTGAGGTGCAGATCTACCGCCGCGCCAACGGTGAGGTAGGGATCCGCAACGAACTCTGGATCCTCCCGACAGTCGGTTGCGTGAACGGGATCGCGCGTCAAATCCAGACGCGTTTCCTGAAAGAGACTCACGATGCCGAAGGCATTGACGGCGTGCACCTGTTCAGCCACACCTACGGCTGTTCACAGCTGGGTGACGATCACATCAACACCCGTACCATGCTGCAAAACATGGTGCGTCATCCGAACGCGGGGGCGGTGCTGGTGATTGGCCTGGGCTGCGAGAACAACCAGGTGGATGCCTTCCGGGAGACGCTGGGCGAGTTTGACCCTGAGCGCGTGCACTTTATGGTGTGTCAGCATCAGGATGATGAAGTGGAAGCGGGCGTTGAGCAACTGCACCAGCTGTATGAGGCGATGCGTCACGATAAACGTGAGCCGGGCAAGCTTAGCGAGCTTAAGTTTGGGCTGGAGTGTGGTGGCTCGGACGGTCTTTCCGGCATCACCGCGAACCCGATGCTGGGCCGCTTCTCGGACTATGTGATCGCCAACGGGGGAACGACGGTGCTGACGGAAGTGCCGGAGATGTTCGGTGCCGAGCGTATCCTGATGAGCCACTGCCGTGATGAAGCGACGTTTGAGAAAACGGTCACCATGGTGAATGATTTCAAACAGTACTTCATCGCTCACAACCAGCCGATTTATGAGAACCCGTCGCCGGGTAACAAAGCGGGTGGGATCACCACGCTTGAAGAGAAGTCACTGGGTTGTACCCAGAAAGCGGGCGCCAGCCAGGTGGTGGATGTCCTGCGCTACGGCGAACGCCTGAAAACCCACGGACTGAATCTCCTGAGCGCCCCGGGGAACGATGCGGTTGCCACCAGCGCGCTGGCCGGTGCCGGCTGCCACATGGTGCTGTTCAGCACCGGCCGCGGTACGCCGTACGGCGGGTTTGTCCCGACGGTCAAAATTGCCACCAACAGTGAACTGGCGGCGAAGAAAAAGCACTGGATCGACTTTGATGCCGGTCAGCTCATTCACGGTAAAGCAATGCCTGAATTGCTGACGGAGTTTGTGGACAGTATTGTGGAATTTGCCAACGGCAAGCAGACCTGCAACGAGAAAAACGACTTCCGTGAGCTGGCGATCTTTAAGAGTGGGGTGACGTTGTAAGTTGGGTGCGGGCCGGTGCCCTCACCCTGACCCTCTCCCACGGGAGAGGGGACAAACACTAAAAACGGCAACCTCAGGGTTGCCGTTTTGCTGTTAACCTCGTAATGCGTTCTTCGCTAAACGCGCATCTTCCGCCTGACAGGCCGCAGCGGTGAACAGCACGTCGGTAGAAGAGTTCAGCGCCGTCTCACAGGAATCCTGCAGCACACCGATAATGAAGCCGACTGCGACCACCTGCATGGCAATTTCGTTCGGGATACCAAACATATTGCACGCCAGCGGGATCAACAGCAGAGAGCCGCCCGCCACGCCGGATGCGCCACAGGCACACAGCGAGGCCACCACGCTCAACAGCAGCGCCGTAGGCAGATCCACCGCGATACCCAGCGTATGCACTGCCGCCAGGGTCAGCACGGTGACGGTGATCGCCGCGCCCGCCATGTTCACGGTTGCACCCAGCGGGATAGACACGGAGTAAGTATCACGATCCAGATTCAGTTTTTCCGCCAGCGCCATGTTAACCGGAATGTTAGCTGCAGAGCTGCGGGTAAAGAAGGCGTACACGCCGCTTTCACGCAGGCAGGTCATTACCAGTGGATACGGGTTGCGGCGGATCTGCCAGAACACCAGCAGGGGGTTAACTACCAGCGCCACCAGCAGCATGCAGCCAACCAGGACGATCAGCAGCTGTGCGTAGCCCCACAGCGCGTCAAAACCGGTGGTTGCCAGCGTAGAGGAGACCAGACCAAAAATACCGATTGGGGCGAAGCGAATAACGATTTTCACCATGAAGGTCACGGCGTTCGAGACATCGTTAACCAGGTTTTTCGTGGTCTCATTACCATGACGCAGCGCGAAGCCCAGCCCAATTGCCCAGACCAGGATGCCAATGTAGTTTGCGTTCATCAGCGCCGTGATTGGGTTAGAGACCATGCTCATCAGCAGGCCACGCAGCACTTCCACAATCCCGGATGGCGGCGTGACATCACCGGCCGCGCTGGTCAGGTGCAGCGTAGACGGGAACAGGAAGCTAAATACCACGGCGGTTAAGGCAGCGGAGAAGGTGCCCAGAAGATACAGGAAGAGGATCGGCCGAATGTTGGTTTTTTGTCCGTGTTGGTGGTTGGCAATCGACGCCATGACCAGCATCAGAACCAGTACCGGTGCCACGGCTTTCAGTGCGCCAACGAAAAGGGTTCCAAGCAGCCCCGTGGCTTCTGCAGCAGGTTTTGACACCATAGCCAGCAGAATACCCAGTACCAACCCGACCAGAATTTGTTTTACAAGGCTGCCCTGCGCCAGGCGCGCGAACAGACCGCGTGATTGTGTGCTCATACGTTATTCCTGAGTGAAATTGCGTTCCATCCTGGCTGTGCTCTAAGGCACATTTATGTCCGGATGTAAGTATTTGTTTGCCTGGTTGAGTATCAGGGAAAGCGAGGAAAGGCGGAAGAGTAAAATGCTGGATTTTACGTGTTGCGTCATGTTTTTTAACTATTGATTAACGAAAGCGCCGGGTGGCGCTGCGCCACCCGGCAAAACGCACTACGCCTGCTGCTTTTTATCGTGCTGGCGGTTAACCCAGGTATTGATAATCAGCGTTACCAGCAGAATGCCAAACACCACGCCGAGCGAGATGGCAATCGGGATATGGTAGAAATCGACAATCAGCATCTTGATACCGATAAACACCAGGATCACCGACAGACCGTACTTCAGCATTGAGAAGCGCTCAGCCGCGCCTGCCAGCAGGAAATACATCGCACGCAGACCGAGAATAGCGAACAGGTTAGAGGTCAGCACAATGAACGGGTCGGTAGTGACGGCGAAGATAGCCGGGATACTGTCCACGGCGAAGATCACATCGCTCAGCTCCACCAGAATCAGCACCAGCAGCAGCGGGGTGGCGAACAGCAGGCCATTCTTGCGGACAAAGAAATGCTCGCTCTCGATTTTGTCCGTCATGCGCAGATGACCACGGATCCACTTCACCAGCGGCTTATCACCAATACCGGTTTCGTCTTCTTTCGCCAGCGCCATTTTAACCCCAGTGAACAGCAGGAACGCGCCAAAGACGTACAGCAGCCATTCGAACTGGGTTATCAGCCAGCTTCCGGCGAAGATCATGATGGTACGCAGGACGATTGCCCCCAGCACGCCGTAAACCAGCACGCGACGCTGCAGGGCAGCAGGCACGGCAAAGTAGCTGAACAGCATCAGCCAGACGAAGACGTTATCAACCGCCAGCGCTTTTTCAATCAGATAACCGGTGAGGAAGGCGAGCGCCTGAGGATCAGCCACCGCACGGCCTTCGGTCGAGGCCAGATACCACCAGAAGGCGGCGCAGAAAAGGAGTGAGAGGGATACCCACACCAGCGACCAGACGGCGGCTTGCTTGACGCTCATACCGTGCTCGCCGCGACGGCCCTGCAAAAAGAGGTCGATTGCCAGCATGATGAGCACGACAACCGCGAATCCGCCCCACAACATTGGAGTGCCGACAGAATGCATACTATTTTCCTTACACATAAAAAACAAAAACGGCCATGGTCAGAAGACGATAGCCGTTAGCTTTTTATGCATAGACCTCGCCTTCCGGCAAGGTCTCACTTACAACCACGAAGGTTGCCCGGCGACCGGATGCGGTTTTGCACGCATCGTAATGACGATCCACCGGCAAGGAAGTTACTCCCCTTTGCTCGTAACAAAATATGTCAGACCATCAGTTTCGTCAATGGTCCTCAGCCATTCATTACACAGCTTTACGCGATAGCTTCTGTGCTCACGCCGTCAGCCGGGAAAACCACGCCGGTCTGGCGACGGATTTCCGTTTGCAGCTTCGCCGTGGTGCGGCTTATCGCAAGCCCCGGGTGATTCACTTCGTTGTCTTCCACCAGACGGGCGAAGACCTCTGCCTCATAGAGCATAGTGTTAATATGCTGAGGCTGCGTCAGCTCCTGCGCTTTACCGCCGCGTGGCACAAAGCTCAGTTTCTGGCATTCGGAGATCTTCTCGATAACCAGCGATCCGTTTTCACCCTGAATTTCACTTGGCAGGACGGAGTCACTCACTTTGGAGTGCTGCAGCGTGACGCTGAAATCACCGTAATCCAGCACCACGACACCGTGCGCATCCACACCGCTTTCCAGCAGGCTGGCAGTGGCCGTTACGCCGTGCGGCTCGCCCCACAGGGCAACCGCAGAGGCCAGACAATAGAAACCGATGTCCATAATCGAGCCGTTGGAGAAGGCCGGATTAAAGGTGTTCGGGTTCTCGCCGTCCAGATAACGCTGGTAGCGCGACGAGTACTGGCAGTAGTTAATAAAGGCTTTGCGCACTTTGCCCACCTTCGGCAAAGACTGCTGTAGCAGCAGGAAGTTCGGCAGGCTGGCGGTTTTGAACGCTTCGAACAGCACCACCTGGTTGTCGCGGGCGCACTGAATGGCGGCTTCCACTTCCTCGATATTCGAGGCCAACGGCTTCTCGCAAATGACATGTTTTTTGTGGCTGAGGAAGAGCCGGGTTTGCGGGAAGTGCAGGGCGTTCGGGCTGGCGATATAGACCGCGTCAATGGCGTCGCTTTGCGCCATCTCATCAAGCGAGGTGAACAGATGTTCAACCAGATAATCGTTCGCGAAGGCCTGCGCCTGTTCAAGGCTGCGGGAATAGACGGCGGTGAGCTTAAGTTTGCCGGTTTCGTGGGCGGCGTCGACGAACTGGCGCGTGATCCAGTTCGTACCAATGACTGCGAAACGTATCATAAACGTTTACGTACTCCATAGCGGGGAACCTTTAGCCACTGTAGCACGTGATTGTTGCAAAACCAGTGCGCTACTGCGCATTACTCTTTAACGATAAATGCGTAAGCCACAAACGGGTATCAAACTCCAGCTGATGGTACTGTGGCTCCATATGGCAGCACAGGGAATAGAACGCCTTGTCATGCTCTTTTTCCTTCAGGTGCGCCAGCTCGTGCACCACGATCATCCGCAGAAAGGCTTCCGGTGCGTTGCGAAAGACGGTGGCGACGCGGATCTCGGCTTTTGCTTTTAGCTTACCGCCCTGTACGCGTGAAATGGCCGTATGCAGGCCGAGCGCGTTTTTCAGCACGTGGATCTTGTTGTCGTACATCACTTTATTGATGGGTGGGGCACTCTTCAGATACCGGTTTTTGAGATCCTGCGTATACTGCCAGAGGGCCTTATCGGTCGCGACATCGTGCGTGCCGGGATAACGTTTTTCCAGCACCGTCCCCAGTTTTTGCTCGGCAATTAACGTGCGTACCTGGGAGAGCAAATGCTCCGGGTAGCCCTGGAGATAAGTCAGCTGGTTCATCAAAACCCCAAAATAAGTTGAAAACGGGTATACTCACGCACCCTTTTCAGGGATAACGCCAAATTTTACCATTCAGGAGGGCCGATGAGCCACTTAGACAACGGTTTCCGTTCACTCAACCTTAAACGTTTCCCGGAGACGGACGACGTTAACCCGCTTCAGGCGTGGGAAGCGGCGGATGAATATCTGCTGCAACAGTTGGATGACACTGAAATTCGCGGCCCGGTTCTGATCCTGAATGATGCCTTCGGTGCGCTGGGCTGCGCCCTTGCGGCGCACACGCCTTATAGCATTGGCGATTCATACTTAAGCGAGCTGGCGACGCGTGAAAACCTGCGTCACAACGATCTCGATGAATCCAGCGTGAAGTTCCTCGACAGCACCGCAGACTACCCGCAGGCGCCGGGCGTGGTGCTGATCAAAGTGCCAAAAACCATGGCGTTGCTGGAGCAGCAACTGCGTGCATTACGGAAAGTCGTCACGCCAGAGACGCGCATCATCGCGGGCGCGAAGGCGCGTGATATTCATACCTCAACGCTGGAGCTGTTCGAGAAAGTGCTGGGCCCGACCACCACGACGCTGGCCTGGAAAAAAGCGCGCCTGATCAACTGTACCTTCAGCGCGCCGGAACTGGCTGACGCGCCAGAGACGCTGAGCTGGAAGCTGGAAGGCACAGACTGGACCATCCATAACCACGCGAACGTCTTCTCCCGCACCGGTCTGGACATCGGCGCGCGTTTCTTTATGGAACACCTGCCGGAAAATCTGGAAGGGGAAATTGTCGACCTGGGCTGCGGCAACGGCGTGATTGGCCTGACGCTGCTGGCGAAGAACCCGGACGCCAGCGTGGTGTTCAGCGACGAATCGCCGATGGCGGTGGCGTCGAGCCGTCTGAACGTGGAAACCAACATGCCTGAGGCGCTGGACCGCTGCGAGTTCATGATCAACAACGCGCTGTCCGGCGTGGAGCCATTCCGCTTCAACGCCGTGTTCTGCAACCCGCCGTTCCACCAGAAGCACGCCCTGACGGATAACGTCGCGTGGGAGATGTTCCACCATGCGCGCCGCTGCCTGAAAATCAACGGCGAGCTGTATATTGTGGCGAACCGTCACCTGGACTACTTCCACAAGCTGAAGAAGATTTTCGGTAACTGCGTCACCATCGCCACCAACAACAAGTTCGTGGTGCTGAAAGCGGTGAAGCTGGGACGTCGTCGCTAAATAACCAGTGCAAGCTGGGTGCCCTGCGCAATGGCCCGCCGCGCATCCAGCTCCAATGCCACATCGCACCCGCCGATCAAATGCACCGTTTTACCTGCCTCACGCAGCGGATCCGCCAGATCGCGCTTCGGCTCCTGCCCGGCACATAAAATCACATGATCCACGCGCAGCAGCTGTGGCTCACCGCCGATCGTGACGTGCAGGCCGTCGTCGTCGATCTTCTGATAGCTCACCGCCGGGATCATCTTCACGCCGCGCGAAAGCAGGGTGGCGCGGTGGATCCAGCCGGTTGTTTTCCCCAGTCCTTCACCCGGCTTACTCGCTTTGCGCTGCAGCATGACGATCTGCCGTGGGCTTTTTGGCAGCTGTGGCCCTTCCGGGCGCAGGCCGCCGGACTGGCTCAGGCTGGTGTCGATGCCCCATTCCACGCAAAATTCGGCAATGTTCTGGCTGGTGGCCTCGCCCGGCTGGCTTAAATACATGGCGGTATCAAAGCCGATCCCGCCACAGCCGATAATGGCGACGTTTTCCCCAACCGGCGCTTTATCGCGCAGCACATCGAGATAGCTCAGCACTTTAGGATGATCGATACCCTCGATCGCAGGCGTGCGCGGTGCGATCCCGCTTGCCAGGATCACCTCGTCGTAATCCAGCAGATCTGGCGCACTCACCCACTGGTTGAGCCGCAGATCCACACCCGTGAGCTCGATCATCCGGCGGTAGTAGCGCAGCGTTTCATAGAACTCCTCTTTGCCGGGGATCTGTTTGGCAATATTAAACTGCCCGCCAATTTCGCCTGCGGCATCGAACAGCGTCACGCTGTGCCCGCGCGACGCCGCATTTACCGCAAACGCCAGCCCCGCGGGGCCCGCCCCGACAACCGCCAGGCGTTTTGATTTGTCTACCGGGAGCACCGGCATTTTGGTTTCATGGCAGGCGCGGGGGTTAACCAGGCAGGAGGTCACTTTCCCGACGAAGATCTGATCCAGACAGGCCTGATTACAGCCGATGCAGGTGTTGATCTCATCCGCAAGCCCGCTTTGCGCTTTGGAAAGCAGTTCTGCATCTGCCAGGAACGGACGCGCCATCGACACCATATCGGCATCGCCGCGTGAGATGACATCATCCGCCACCTGCGGATCGTTAATACGGTTAGTGGTCACGAGCGGAACAGACACTTTGCCTTTCAGCTTGCGCGTAACCCAGGTGAATGCCGCGCGCGGTACCGGCGTGGCGATAGTCGGGATGCGCGCCTCGTGCCAGCCAATCCCGGTATTGATGAGGGTGGCACCGGCGGCTTCAATCGCCTGCGCCAGCTGGACGGTCTCGTCAAACGTCCCGCCGCCTTCCACCAGATCCAGCATCGACAGGCGGAAGATGATAATAAAGTCAGCGCCCGCACGTTCGCGCACGGCGCGTACCACTTCGACGGCAAAGCGCATGCGTCGCGCATAATCGCCGCCCCATTCGTCGTCACGCTGGTTAGTGCGGGCGGCGAGAAATTCGTTAATCAGATAGCCCTCGGAGCCCATTACCTCGACGCCGTCATAGCCCGCTTCACGCGCCAGCGCCGCACAGCGGGCGAAGTCGTCAATCAGCGCCAGCACTTCATCGTGGCTGAGGGCATGCGGCTTGAAGCGGTTAATCGGTGCCTGAATGGCCGACGGTGCCACCAGATTGGGCTGATAGCTATAACGCCCGGTATGCAGGATCTGCAGGGCAATTTTACCGCCTTCGCTGTGAACGGCATCGGTCACAATGCGATGGTGCGGCAGCTGTGACGCATCATTAAGCACCGCTCCGCCTTCCATCCCCACGCCTGATGGCGCGGGAGCCACACCCCCGGTGACGATCAGCGCCACCCCGTGGCGCGCGCGCTCGGCATAAAAGGCCGCCAGACGCTCGGCCCCGTCCGGATGCTCCTCCAGCCCGGTATGCATTGAGCCCATCAACACGCGGTTTTTGAGCGTTGTGAACCCCAGATCGAGGGGGGCGAATAGCGACGGGTAGCGGCTCATAGTCTCTTCCAGTGTAAAATTATTGTTATGTGGTCGGATGAGTTACTAATTTAGCCAGCAGAAAGTAAAAGGGAAAAGGGGAATGCAGTGATTGTGATGGGATTCAAATAATGCCCTCACCCTAACCCTCTCCCACAGGGAGAGGGGACTTAATCTCCCTCTCCCTTAGGGAGAGGGCCGGGGTGAGGGGGATGCTCGCACCAGCCCAGGTGCCTGCCACATTGACGTCGTCAGCCCGCTGTCCACCAGACCGAGCTGGTCGGCGTACACCGCCTGCCACTTCTGCATCATGCCATCGTACAGCGCCCGGTGCTGCGGGTTCGGGGTAAACTCGCGGCTCCATTTCACCAGCCGCTCGCCGGTGGTGGCCATATCCGCAAACAGTCCGGCCCCGGCTCCGGCGGCAATGGCGCAACCCAGCGCCGTCGCCTCTTTCACTTCCGGTACGCGCACCGGCAAACCGGTGACGTCACTTAAAATCTGGCTCCATAGCGCCCCCTTCGAACCGCCTCCGGCAAACACCAGGCTCTCGAAGTTAACGCCGGAGAAACGTGAGATTTGCGCCAGGTTACAGGCCGAGACAATCGCTGCGTTCTCTTCCAGCGCGCGGAACAGCGTCGCTTTGTTGCACTTTTCCGGGTCGATGGAGAGGTTAATAAACGACGGGGCGGCGTGGTACCACTGCTTAAAATGCATCGCGTCGGAGAAGATGGGCATCACGCCATGCGAACCCGCGGGCACCCGGCTCGCCATCTCCTCGAGCAGGGAATAGGTGTCCATCCCCATACGTTCGGCGATCAGCTTCTCTTCCGCGCAGAAGGCGTCGCGGAACCAGCGCATGGTCAGGCCGGTGAAGAAGCTGATCGATTCCGCCTGCGCCATACCGGGGATGACGTGTGGGTTCACGCGAATATTCATCTCAGGATCGGTGCGCACCTGCGGCAGATTGACCACCTGTTGCCAGAAGGTACCACCCAGCACTGCCGTTTGCCCGGCGCGGACCACGCCCAGCCCCAGACAGCCCAGCTGCACGTCGCCGCCGCCCATCACCACAGGGGTGCCTTCACGCAGGCCGCTCTGCTGTGCGGCATCATGGGTGATAGCGCCCAGCACGGTGCCGGTCTCTTTCACCGGAGAGAGGATATCGGCGCGCAGCCCGGCCATATCCAGCAGCGCTGGCCGCCAGTCGCGGGAGAAGAGATCCAGCATCCCCGTAGTGCCCGCATTTGATGGATCGACCGCCAGCTCGCCGGAGAGCTTCGCCGCCAGCCAGTCGCTGATCATGGTAATAGTGGCAGCCTTGCGATAGATATCCGGGCGATGGTGCGCCAGCCACAGCAGACGCGGCATGGCGCTCAGGGCCAGGGTCTGGCCGGAAACGTCGTACACTTCGGATTCAAACTGGTTGTCGTGGATCTCTTTGAGTTCGGCCACCTCGCGGCTGGCGCGGGCGTCGACGTTGGCGCAGGCCCAGATGGCCTCACCGTTGCGGTCATACAGCACGATCCCTTCGCGCATGGAGCAGCAGGCGACGGACTGGATATCCGCCGCGCTCAGGTGCGCGCGATCCAGCGCCTGGTGGATGCACTGGCAGGTAAGCCGCCAGTTGGTATTGAGGTCGAACTCCATCGAGCCCGGCACATTTTCCACGCTCAGGTGCTGCCACTCGGCCTGACCCACGGCAACCTGGTTGCCCTGCAGATCGAAAATAACGGCACGCACGCTGCCTGTCCCTGCATCTAACGCTAAAAGGTAACTCATGAGTTTGCCTCGTTGTTAGCGCAGGGCTTACCCCGTTACGTCAGGGCCAGCACCGCGCGGGCTGTTGTCTCTTCCGTCACCAGGCCATTGATACGGCGACCTTTCAGTGCGGCGTAAATCGCATCGGCTTTCTCAACACCGCCAGCCACGCCGACGATGGTAGGTAACTGCGCCAGTTCATCAAGCGTGACGCCCAGCAGTTCTTTGTGGATCTCCAGCTCTTCAACGCACTCTCCTTCGGCAGTGAGGAAATAACCGAGAATGTCGCCGACGGCCCCTTTACGGGCATACATCAGCTGTTCACCTTCGCTGATGTAGCCTGAGCGCAATATCGTTGCATCACGACGCTGGTTCACGGACCCAATCCCGACCACCGCCACGTCGGCCGCCGTTGCGGCGAGGATCACGTCCCGCACGCTGGTTTCACGTTTTAAGATCCCAGCCACCTCGGCGGAGGAGACGCGAAGCGGGGCGGGGATCATGCTGACGCTGCATGCCGCGTCCAGCTGGCCGATACCGGTCATATACGGCCCCACGCCGCCGGAAAGGGTGACCAGACGGATCTGCTGCGAGCTGATAAAGCCGCTTAAATGTTGCAGGCTGCTCATGGTGGTTTCACCAAATCCCACCGCTAACAGCTGGCCGGGTTCCAGCACGCCCATTAACGACTGCGCGGCACCAATGCCTAACCGCACGTTCATTGGCGGGGTATTCAGTGCTGGCAGCACGCGCACCAGCTTTAGCCCAAAGCGCTGCTGCAGTTCGGTTTCCAGTGCCAGACAGCCCTCATAGCGGGAGTTGATCTGCACGCGGATCACCCCTGACTGGCGACCTTTCTCCAGCAGGCGAGAGATCTTCAGGCGCGGCAGGCCGAGCCGTTCGCCAATGTCGTTTTGCGTCAATCCGTCGTGGTAGTAACACCAGGCCACGCGGGCAACCAGCTCCTCTTCCGCCAGTGCCAGCCCGGCAAACCGACCTTCTTCCGCAGTGCGTTTATCGCTCATAATTGAACTCTTATAAAAATTTAGATCATATGTTCGTGACGGCGCAGGTCGAAAGTGTGAGCCACGCGGCAAAACGGATCATTTAGATAGTTTCTTTCTCAGATGGATCTTAATCGATAAAACTGTGATCCCTGCACGGTTGTAAATATAGTTCACCGTCTACGCTTTTGAACATTATTAAATCTAAAAATCATTTGTTCAATAGCGGAGCGATGATGACCCCACTTATCGAAGCACGAGCCATCTGCAAGCAGTTTTCCGGGGTGCCGGTTTTGAAAGGCATTGATTTCACGCTGCTTGCGGGCCAGGTGCATGCGCTGATGGGCGGGAACGGCGCGGGTAAATCGACGCTGATGAAGATCATCGCCGGGGTGGAGACGCCGGACAGCGGTGAACTTTCCGTAGCAGGTCATTCATATGCGCGGCTCACGCCCGTGCAGGCCCATAAGTTAGGTATCTATCTGGTGCCCCAGGAACCGCTCCTGTTCCCCAATCTGACGGTGCGGGAAAACATCCTTTTCCGCCTGCCGCGTGAACGGGAAAGAGAGAATCGGCTGACGGAGAAGCTGCAGCAGCTTCAGTGCCAGCTAAATCTCGACGCCACCGCCAGTACGCTGGAAGTGGCGGATCAGCAGATGGTGGAGATCCTGCGCGGTCTGATGCGTAACGCAACGATCCTGATCCTCGACGAGCCCACGGCCTCCCTTACGCCGGGTGAAACCGAACGTCTGTTTCGCCAGATCCGCGCCCTGCAGGATCTGGGCGTCGGCATCGTCTTTATCTCGCATAAATTGCCGGAGATCCGCCAGCTGGCAAGCCACGTCTCGGTGATGCGCGACGGTGCCGTAGTGCTCAGCGGGGAAACCGCGCAGTTCGACGATAACGCGCTGATTGCCGCCATGACGCCGGTGAGCCGGGAGAAAGGCTTAAGCGATGCGCAAAAACTGTGGCTGGCGCTGCCGGGAAACCGTCGCACCCAGCCGCAGGATTTTCCGGTATTGCGCGTGGACGATCTTACCGGGGAGGGGTTTATCGATCTCTCGCTTGAGATCTACGCAGGCGAGATCGTCGGTCTGGCCGGGCTGGTCGGATCCGGGCGCACCGAATTTGCCGAGACGCTCTACGGCCTGCGTCCGGTGCGTGGGGGACGGGTCTGGCTGGAGAATCAGGAGATCACTCACGAGAGCGTGGGCGCCCGGCTGGACAAAGGCCTGGTTTATCTGCCGGAAGACAGGCAGGTGTCCGGCCTGTTCCTGGATGCACCCATCCGCTGGAACACCGTGGCGCTGAACGAGCCGTCTCTCTGGCAGCAGCGCAAGCGGGAGTCCGCGGTGGTGGAGCGTTACCACCGCGCGCTGGGGATCAAACTCAACCATGCGGATCAAACCGTGCGCACCCTCTCCGGCGGGAATCAACAGAAAGTGCTGCTGGCCCGCTGTCTGGAAGCCAACCCGTTATTGCTGATCGTCGATGAACCGACGCGCGGCGTGGACGTGTCGGCACGTGCCGATATCTACCAGCTCATCAAAAGCGTGGCCGCGCAGAACGTGGCAGTGCTGATGATCTCAAGCGATCTCGATGAGTTTCCTGGCCTTGCCGATCGCGTGCTGGTCATGCACCAGGGCGTGCTCAGCGGCGAGTTGCCGCGCCATGCCGTCAGCCTCGATCGGATGATGGCGCTGGCGTTCGGAGGACAATCATGAAGACGTTACTGAAAAACCGCGAGCTGAGCGCGTTTCTCGCCATTCTTGCGCTGTTTGCCGTGCTGGTGGCGCTTAATCCGGCGTACCTGAGCCTTCAGACGCTGGGGATGATCTTCGCCAGCGCGCAAATCCTGATCCTGCTGGCGCTTGGCGCCGCGCTGGTGATGCTGACCCGCAATATTGACGTCTCCGTGGGCTCCACCGTGGGGCTCTCAGCCATCGCCGTCGGCGTGGCGCTGAACAATGGCTACAGCCTGCCGGTATCGATGCTGTTCGCGCTGTCTGTCGGTGCGCTGGCAGGGGCGTTCAACGGGTTTCTGGTGGTGGCGCTGCGCATCCCGGCGATTGTCGCCACCCTCGGCACGCTGGGGCTGTATCGCGGGGCGATGCTGCTCTGGACCGGTGGAAAGTGGATTGAAGGGTTACCGCCGGGGCTGAAATCCCTCTCTGAACCCGTAGCCGTGGGCATTTCGCCGCTCGGCATGGTGGTGCTGTTTTTGGCCGCCGTCGGCGCGTGGACGCTCTCGCGTACCGCGTTTGGACGCGATTTCTATGCCGTGGGCGATAACCTTGCCGCCGCGCGCCAGCTGGGCGTGGCGGTTAACCGCACGCGGATGATCGCCTTTACTCTCAACGGCATGCTGGCGGCCTGCGCCGGGATTGTCTTTGCCGCGCAGATTGGCTTTGTGCCAAACCAGACCGGGAGCGGGCTGGAGATGAAAGCCATCGCCGCCTGCGTGCTCGGCGGCATTTCGCTGCTGGGCGGGACGGGCACGCTGATTGGCGCACTGCTTGGGGCCTTTTTCCTGACGCAAATCGACACCGTACTGGTGCTGTTTAAGCTCCCGGCGTGGTGGAATGACTTTATCGCCGGGCTGGTGCTACTGGGCGTGCTGGTGCTCGACGGGCGTCTGCGCCAGGCGCTGGCGCGTCATCAGCGGGCGCTGAAATACGGTCGCTTCCAGCCGGGTAACAGAGGGGGAAAGCACGTCACCCCATTTCCCAAACGCAAAAAAGAGGTGGCGTAAATGAAGCTTAACTGGGAAAGCGCGCTGCTGATCTTACTGGTGCTGGAGATCCTGCTCTTTGGCGCCATCAACCCGCGGATGCTCGACATCAACATGCTGCTGTTCAGCACCAGCGATTTTATCTGCATCGGCATTGTGGCGCTGCCGCTGACGCTGGTGATTATCAGCGGCGGGATCGATATCTCCCTCGGTTCAACCATTGGCCTGTGCGCCATTGCGCTGGGGGTGATGATGCAATCGGGCTGGCCGATGGCGGTCGCCATTCCTCTGACACTGCTGCTGGGCCTGCTGTGCGGGCTGGTGAATGCGGCGCTGATCCACTACACGGGTATCAGCCCTTTAGTTATCACTCTCGGCACGCTCTACCTCTACGGCGGCGGGGCGCTGCTGCTCTCCGGCATGGCGGGCGCGACGGGCTATGAGGGCATCGGCGGCTTCCCGGACAGCTTTACCGCGTTCGCTAACCTGACCGTGTCAGGTCTGCCCATTCCGCTGGTGCTGTTTGCGCTCATTACGCTCTTCTTCTGGCTGATTACCCACCGCGGGCGCTTTGGGCGGCATCTGTTCTTAATCGGCCAGAACCCGCGCGCCGCGCGCTATGCGGCGCTGTCGGTTAACGGCATGCCCTACGCGCTGTATGGCCTGGTGGGCGTCGCCTCGGCCATTGCCGCCCTGGTGATGGTCTCCTATTTCGGTTCCGCGCGCTCGGATCTGGGGCGCGATCTGCTGATGCCAGCCCTCACCGCTGCCGTACTCGGCGGGGCGAATATTTATGGCGGGTCAGGTTCAGTTATCGGTACGGCACTGGCAGCGCTGCTGGTGGGGTACCTGCAGCAGGGGTTACAGATGGTCGGCATCCCCAACCAGGTGTCGAGCGCGCTGTCAGGGGCGCTGTTGGTTGTGGTGGTGATGGGACGTTCGCTGAGTCTGCACCGTGAATGGGTGCGTTCTCTCTTTAGAAAACTATCCGGAGCGTAAGATGAAAACAAAACTGATAGTCCTGGCAATGGCCCTCAGCTTCGCCTCGGCGCAGGCGGCGGACCGCATCGCCTTTATCCCGAAGCTGGTGGGGGTGGGCTTCTTCACCAGCGGCGGCAATGGCGCGAAAGAGGCGGGGAAAGACCTCGGCGTGGACGTCACCTACGACGGCCCCACCGAGCCGAGCGTCTCCGGCCAGGTGCAGCTCATCAATAATTTCGTCAACCAGGGCTATAACGCCATTATCGTCTCCGCCGTGTCGCCGGATGGCCTCTGCCCGGCGCTGAAGCGCGCCATGCAGCGCGGCGTCAAAGTGCTGACCTGGGATTCCGACACCAAACCGGAGTGCCGCAGCATTTACATTAACCAGGGTACCCCGGAGCAGCTCGGTGGCCTGCTGGTGGAGATGGCCGGGAAGCAGGTGACAAAACCGAATGCCAAAGTGGCGTTCTTCTACTCCAGCCCGACCGTCACCGACCAGAACCAGTGGGTGAAAGAGGCGAAGGCCAAAATCGAAAAAGATCATCCCCAGTGGCAGATTGTGACCACCCAGTTTGGCTATAACGACGCCACCAAATCCCTGCAAACCGCCGAAGGGATCTTAAAAGCGTACCCGGATCTGGATGCGATCATCGCCCCGGATGCCAACGCTCTGCCTGCCGCGGCGCAGGCGGCGGAAAACCTGAAGCGGGAAGGGGTGGCGATTGTCGGATTCAGTACGCCTAACGTCATGCGTCCGTACGTGGAGCGCGGCACGGTTAAAGCCTTCGGCCTGTGGGATGTGGTGCAACAGGGCAAAATTGCGGTCAATGTCGCCGATCGTTTGTTGAAAAAAGGCGATCTTAACGTCGGCGACAGCGTGGAGGTAAAAGATATCGGTACGCTGAAGGTCGAGCCGAACAGCGTCCAGGGCTACCAGTATGAAGCAAAAGGCAACGGCATCGTGCTGCTGCCAGAGCGCGTGGTGTTCACCAAAGAGAACATCAACAAATACGATTTCTGACGGGGGAGCAAATGGCTGATTTAGACGACATCAAAGACGGTAAGGATTTTGGCATCGGTACACCGCAGCAAAATGTACCGTTCACCCTGAAGGGCTGTGGCTCGCTGGACTGGGGCATGCAGTCCCGGCTTTCGCGCATCTTCAACCCAAAAAGCAACCGCACGGTGATGCTGGCCTTTGACCACGGTTACTTCCAGGGGCCGACCACCGGTCTTGAGCGTATCGATCTCTCTATCGCGCCGCTGTTCGCCGAAACCGACGTGTTGATGTGTACCCGCGGTATTTTGCGCAGCACCGTACCGGCCGCCACCAATAAACCGGTGGTCCTGCGCGCCTCCGGCGGTAACTCAATTCTGGGCGAGCTGTCGAACGAGTGCGTGGCAGTGGCAATGGAAGACGCGCTGCGCCTGAACGTCTGTGCGGTGGCGGCGCAGGTGTACATTGGCAGTGAATTCGAGCATCAGTCGATCAACAACATCATCAAGCTGGTGGATGCGGGGGCACGCTACGGGATGCCCGTGCTGGCGGTGACGGGCGTCGGCAAGGAGATGGCGCGCGATGCGCGGTACTTCTCGCTCGCCAGCCGTATTGCCGCCGAAATGGGGGCGCAGTTTGTCAAAACCTACTATGTGGATGAAGGATTCGAAAAAGTGACCGCCAGCTGCCCGGTGCCGATCGTCATCGCCGGGGGGAAAAAGCTGCCGGAGCACGAGGCACTGGAGATGTGCTGGCGCGCGATTGACCAGGGAGCCTCCGGCGTGGACATGGGGCGCAACATCTTCCAGTCCAGCGCGCCGCTCGCCATGCTGAAGGCGGTGAAGAAAGTGGTTCACGAGAACATGAGCGCCCGGGAGGCGTTCCAGTTCTGGCAGGAAGAGAAACAGGGAGAAGCGAAATGAACGTGACGTTAGTGGAGATCAACATCAAACCCGAGCGGGTGGACGAGTTTCTGGAGGTGTTTCGCGCCAACCACGAGGGCGCGATTCAGGAGCCGGGAAACCTGCGTTTTGACGTGTTGCAGGACCCCCGGGTGAAAACCCGGTTCTTTATCTACGAGGCCTATAAAGACGAAGAGGCGGTGCTGGCGCATAAAAAAACGCCGCACTACCTGGCCTGCGTGGATAAACTCGAAGAGCTGATGTCGGAGCCGCGCAAAAAACGCAGTTTTGTGGGGCTGCTGCCGGAGTGACAAATTAACCGGCAGCCAGCGATTCAATGGGGATAGTGGTGAAAGAGGCGAAGAATAACGGATGTTATACTCTGGCGCCGGTTGTCTTTTATTTCATCTATCCCCAACGATGAGCTGACGTTAAAAAACGCCTCTTCCTTTATCTTATGACGCCAGCAATCCTTTCAATCAGATAGGGATAGAACGGATTCGAGGTGATACGCATTAAGGAGTCCATATCTGCCAGCAGTACCGCTCGCTCCCCTCTGACGCGTAAAACACCCAGACTCAGACCATAGTGATTTGGTTCATAGGGTTCACTTCCATATAAGGAGTCATGGACAGGAAACGGGAGGGCGACATGAGAGAGTGAAAAAACATCTCTCGGATAGCGCACATTAAGGGGCTGCACGTCTGCTGTTGTTGAGTGCGCTAAGTGTGTCGAAGCGACCATGTTCATACTCTCTGAAGAGGCGTTTTTGACGATAGTCGTCGTGTAAGTACGCTGTGGTGTTGCCAGTAAGTGTGATAGCGCGCGATCCGAAGAGTGGCGAAACAGTGCACGAAAATTGACCGCACGATTAATATCAAACAACACCAGTTCGCTACCGTTATCCGGTAGATTGTGATGGAGCACGTCCAGCACTGCCCGGGTACTGACTGTGGAATCAAGAACGGACTGAAACGTAAGCACATGAGGAAGATCTTTCCAGCCAGCCGATGACTTGCGCCGCGTAAGATCCCGTTTCAATGTTTCAGTCAGAAGATAAGCCTGCCGCGCACCATTCACGGGAAAAGAGTTATATTTAAAAGGATTAAATTCTGGTACCAGACCTAACCAGGCCGCACGAGAAAAGGCCGGGAGAAAGGCTGTCCATTCGGCCATTCCCGAAAACCGAGCAAAGCGGCTTATGCCTATCATGGGAGAAATCAGGACAATTTGTTGTGGCTTCTTCAGGCTCTCATCATCAAGGGCATCGATGGCATATTTCATGGCCAGCGCCCCACCATTGGAAAAACCAACAATATGCAGCGGCGCATCCGCATGGGTCATTTTTGTTGCCTCGCGCACCGCAAGACGCGTTGCTGCCAGCCAGTCCTGCCATTTTACATCCGTTAATGCCCCGGGTACGGTACCATGGGCAGGTAGACGGATCCCGATGGCGACAAACCCTTCTTTTTGATAGAGCCGGGCAATATGCTGCAGGCTGTAAGGGGAGTCCGTAAGTCCGTGCAGTAACACGACAGCCCCTCTCGGTTCCGCCTGTGGGCGCATGATGTAGGATCGATTCCAGTCTGTGGGAAGGGTGTCCGGAAATACCGGGCTTGACGGGTTATAACGATTTAAACTCGTTGTATCCTGATCGGTTTGCTTCATAACGACATTGTTATGCACCTCCATAAAGAGGGTGTTTTCAGCATTGATATAGTCATCCCAGTCGGCCCGATCGATCTCGTGTTCGCGTAATTCATTAGGGACAAAAGTGTGCCAGGGCTGGAGTTCGCCGCTACGCTGTACCCAATAAAACAGGCCTGTCATTGCACAAAGCGTGAAGCCCAAAAGGATAAAAATACAACGCTTCAACACTCTAATACTTTTCTTGCGCATAAATCCTCTAAACATAGATATTCAACCTGATATCTGCTGTATTTAGGTTTTAAAGCGCAGCGTGGTTGATGATGGGGGCACAGAATAAAGATATGGACATCGCATAAACTATGCTTTTAACCATTGCATGATCAGCAAGGAGTTAATGGCGAAATTGATATGCGCGACGATAGATAACATAATACTAAGCGCTGCCACAAACAGAACCTTGAGGTTGAGGATGCGTGTTTTTTTTAAGTTTGCATCCAGCCATAACATATTTCTTATTTTATTCTTTTGATATAAATACATTATCCCCATAGATAAATATAAGAGAGGCATGATAATGCTTACTGAATTGATCTGTAACAGCAGTAATTAACTGCCAACTAATGCAAAAAGCCATGAAATAAATAGCAGCATAAGCGTTGCTCCTCAGTTTTTTTTGTTGGTAAGGTAAAACCAAATCATAAACAGAACATCTAAAAACAACCAAACCCCGCCCAGCAACAAAACGTGCGAGACAGCACCCGGCCAGAACAAAGCGCCATTGGGGGAAACAGAAAAGAAATCCTGTCCCCAGACCAGGCGTGCCACAATCATGAAAAGGGGCAGCAATAAAAGGTTGAACAGAAAAAGATAACGGATAAAGTTTGGTTTTTTGGGCCGTCTGATATTTTCTTCCGGGAACATGGTTTCCTCACTGGTTTCGGTGAAAATAAAGAGGCATTCTAGTGCGAAAAGATAGATGGAACTTAAACACACGTCATTTTATAGCGTACGCAGCTGTCACCTCGATGATTAATGAATGAGAGTATGGTGAGTGAGGATCTCTTGTTTGTTTGAACTTCATATAACATCGCCCCCTAAAATAAGCCACCAGACAGAGCTTGTTTAAGGTTCTGACTTCTTTTTTTTAATGTAGATTAGGTGATAACAAATGTTTAAAAAAACACTCACAGTAGTGGCAATTCTTTCAACTCTTTCTGTTGGTGCTAACGCCGCTGAAATTGGCGCTCAGTTAGGTACACAACATACGGAGTTAAATGCACTGATTGCGCCAGAGCCGACCGGTATTTTTTATACTGCAAACTGGGCTAACAATTATAATGATGGCCGTAATTCTGGCGGTGTCGGCCTGGGTTATCAGGTGTCTCTGGGTAAAGCCGATCTATACGCAGGTGCCAAGGCCATCTATATGGCGCCTAAGAAAGGTGATAATGGATTTGCGGCACCGATTGGTGGCGGGGTTCGTGTCCATTTCAGCGATGAGGTGTATGCCTATGGTGAAGGTTATACCGCGCCACGTGGCCTGAACAATGCCGTCGAAAACTATGTTGAAGTTGATGCAGGGTTGGCCTGGCAGGTACGAGATGAGGTGAAACTCAAAGCGGGTTACCGTCATATTAGCGTTCATGGTAAATCCGGTACGCCTAATCATACGCTGCTTGATGGTGCTTACCTGGGCGCCGCGCTTCAATTCTAAACAAACACTCACCGCGAGCCCTACGCTCGCGGTGAGTCGTTGCATATAATCCAGTCATTTTTCTTTACCCTCCTTTTTATCCAGAGACTCTTCTTCCTTCTTCTCTTAAAACATTTCCTTTCCTGCGCTGATAGTAAAAAGACCGAGAGTGTAATGCAGGGCTGAGCCCTGCTACAGGTTGTAACGTAACCACCCGAAGAGTACGTTTCCGTTATTATAGGTGCCAGGAATATAGGTGAACTGGATGTTCACATTTTTATAACTCACTGAAAAAAGCGGGAATATAATCGGTAAGGGAATGTAGTTGCCCATATCTTTACGCGCCGTTATCCCGGCGGTCACCCCTAATCCCAACCTGAAATCTTTTTGTTGGCCTGGATGCCATCCTTTCTCCCATGCATAGCCGGTGACCGGTTGCCACTCATTATGTGAGTCTTTAAACACCATTCCATACAGTGCACTCCAGTTGCCATTGCTGTGATGACGAGAAACCCCCACTCCTGCACCCCAGGGCATTTCGTTATAGCGATCGGTCTTTTCTTTATCGTACATGAACCGGTTATGCCAGCTGATAAAAGGAAGATAAATATCGTGGCTATCATAATCTGTCCAGGTTTGCGTAATATCGGAAACAATCCTGCTGCCCCAGCTTGCTGCATTTTCATCAGCATGAGTCTGGCCATAGGCACGTGTGGCAAAAAGAAGTAACCCGCTCCAGAGTAAAACAGAGCAAATCAACAAAAATAAATGATAAAAGCCGCCGATAAAGTCGATTTTTTCCTTACAGGGCTGCCAGGGGGTAGTGCTTTTCATTGCGAACACTCCAGTGGATAAAAGTAATTAAAAATAATAAATAGGCCAGCGCATTAACAAAACATGAGACGAATTGTTAATAGCGCCAGAGATGACTGATTTTCTAAAACGAAATGACTAAGGTTGGATATTACGCCATCCTTAGTCATTGTGATTTAATTTATGGCTTTCTTTTTAAGGAGTTCGAACTCCTCCTGGCTAATAACGTCCTGGTCTAATAGTTTTTTGGCGTCTGATATTTGTTCCGCTGGTGATTTACAAAGACTATATTGTGCTGCGGCATTCGCATCCAGTCTGTAAGCACGTTGTCTTTTGGCCATTCCCTTACCTCTCAGAATGAGATAAAAAATAGAGGTGATCAGCGGGATGAAAAGTAACAGCATTATCCAGAGCGATTTAAAGAAGCCGTTGAGTGTATTGTCACGGAATAAATCAGTAACGATCTGGAAAATAACAAACAGATACGCAATAAAAAAGAATATAGAAAACAGGGTGGCTGCCATATTCCAAAATTGTAATAGATGAGTCGTCACAATGATGCCCTCTTAAGGATATAAATGGTCACATGGAATGAATAAAAGATAAAAACCTGCCACAAAAAATTTTCATCCTTAATGAAAAGGACAATCATCCTGGTGTGGCAGATATGATAAAGCGTGTTATTGAGCTGGAGAGATCGTTACCTGACCGCGATGCGAGGTAATATTTACACGTTGCCCTACGACAAATTCACCTTCACGGGCAGGCTGCACGGTGACGAACTCTTGCCCGTTATCAGGACGAATAAAGAGTTCAGCCGCATTATGTCGCGCCATTCCTCGTTGTATCGACTGTCCTGCCATCGCGCCAGCAACGGTACCGCCAGCCGTCGCCAGCAGACGGCCGCTTCCGCCACCAATAGCATTACCGGCAGCACCGCCAATCAACGCGCCCCCGACTGTACCGGCAGCGCTGCTTCCGGTGTCGTTTTGGGTTGTGATGTATCTCACCCCTGTGATTGTGCCGTGCGACAGTGCCATCACCTGACCGGAAAGCGCAGCACTTGCATGATGGGCAGAACCAACGGGTTTTTCAGTACAGCCAGCCAATGCCAGCAAACCGGCCAACATTAAAACAGAACGTGTAAACATCTCTCTTCCTTATGAGTAATCAACGGCATCACGAATTAATGGACATGTCATACAGTGGCCGCCACCGCGTCCACGCCCTAATTCACTCCCAACAATTTCAATGACCTCAACGCCTTCTTTACGCAAACGGTCGTTTGTTTTGGTATTGCGGTCATAGGCGATAACGACACCTGGAGACATGGCGACCACGTTATTTCCGCTATCCCATTGCTGACGCTCGGTGTCGTAGACATTGCCTTCGGTTTCAACGACCCTGAGCGAGCGTAAATTGAGTGCCCTGGCTACCACCTCTGTTAACGGCTCTGAATAATGCTCCAGACGCATTCCGCCTGGGGAGTCGTCCTTAATCAGTGAAAAGACTTCGATTTGATCAACAATGGCGGGATAAAGCGTCACTAAATCTCTGTCACAAAAGGTGAATACGGTATCCAGGTGCATCGCCGCTCTGAGCTTCGGCATCGCGGCAATAATAACGCGCTCGACATGGCTAAACGGGTTCGAAAACAGGGCAGATGCAAGCTGGGCAATGGCCTGATAGGACGTTCGTTCGCTCATACCGATTAAAACGGTCTTGTTGCCAATAGGCATAACATCGCCGCCTTCAAGGGTGGCGGATCCGTGATAACGCGTTGGATCTCCCCACCATGTATTGATCGTCTGACGGGTGAAGTCCGGATGGAACTTATAGATAGCAGTGGTCAGTAACGTTTCTTCACGACGAGCCTGCCAGTAAAGGGGATTAAGCGTAACCCCGTTATAAATCCAGCTGGTGGTATCTCGCGTATAAAGCGTATTCGGCAACGGCGGGAGCAAATATTCACGCAGCCCTGTCGCTCTTCCGACGAGTTCAAGTTCTTCTTTATCGCCCCTGTGTCTGTTCAGCAAATCATAGGTTGAAAGTCCGCCGATCATAAACTCAGCCAGCCGATCTGCGGGTAACGAATCCAGGAACGAGCGTGTTTCATTAAGCAAACCCAACGGGATTTCATCAGCAGTAATCTGCTGTTCGATGAGCCAGTTGCGTGCCTGACGGTTAGCCAGCGTTTCGGAGAGCAGATCATGCATCTCAACAACGTCAACACCGCATCCGCGCATTTTGTTAATAAAATCGAGATGATCCTGACGGGCACGCTCTACCCACATGACATCATCAAATAACAGTCGGTCGCAATTGCCCGGCGTAAGACGGCTATGTGCTAACCCAGGGGCGCACACCATCACTTTGCGTAACTGGCCGACCTCGGAGTGAACACCCAGTGGTATATCTTGCATAGTGTCTCCTTAAGAGAGTAATTAAATGGTAATATTTCCGTTTATAATTCCATAAATACAGGCCAAAGCCGCGAGCACGATGGCGGTAAATAATATTCGTTCCGTACCAGAGAATATTTTTTTGTTTTGCTCACGCTTAGCAATGTAATAAAGCAGTGTGCCAGGCGCATAAATAACGGCGGATAGCAGCACATACGTTAATCCGCCGGCATAAATCATCAACGAGGCATAGGCAGTGGCAATGACAGAGATCACCAGGTCTTTATAATATCCCTTTGTGCACTGTTCGTAGGTTTCTCGTGTAATAACCAGCTTCAGGCTATACGCGGCAACCAGAAGATAGGGGATAAGCGTCATCGCGCTGGTTAGCTCAAGGGCTAACAGGAATGCGTAATCGCTGAAAAAAGTGATAATTAAGAACAGCTGTATCGAGATATTCGTCAACCATACGGCTGATGAGGGAACGCGCCAGCGATTCTCGCGTGCAAAAACGGCAGGCATGCTCTTTTTCAACGCCGCGGAATAAATAACCTCAGCGGCGAGCAATGACCAGGAAAGATAGGCTCCGAGGACAGAGATAATTAACCCCACGCTGATGAAAATCATGCCCCAGCGTCCCACTATGCTTTCGAGAACACCGGCCATTGAGGGTTGCCGTAAGGCTCCCAGCTCGGCCTGGGGCATAACGCCATAAGAAAGCATGGTGACTAACATCAGTAAGCACAGCACCCCGATGAAGCCGAATACGGTCGCCAGGCCAACGTCTTTCCGGTTAGTTGCATAACGCGAGTAAATACTTGCCCCTTCGATTCCAAGGAATACGAATACGGTCACCAACATGGTGCTTCTGACCTGGGAAAAGATTGATCTGAAGAGAGGTGGCTCTCCGGCGGCCCCGCCCCAGAAATTAAGCATAAACATCTCTTTTTTGAATGCCATTATCAGAATGGCGATAAATACAAAAATAGGGATGATCTTGGCACAGGTGGCCAGGGTATTGATAAAGGCCGCTTCTTTAATACCCCGCAATACCAGGAGATGAAAAGACCATAAAACAACTGATGAGACAGCGATTGCCAGCAGCGTATTACCTTCGCCAAATGCAGGGAAAAAAGCGCCTAATGTTGATTTAATTAAAATAAAATAGGATACGTTGCCGATACATGTACCCGCCCAGAAACCGAGTGCCGAAATGAAGCCCGGATATTCGCCGAAACCGGCTTTAGCGTAGCTAAAGACGCCCGCATTGAGTTCAGGCTTTCTTTGCGCAAGGTTCTGGAATACAAATGCCAGCATCAGCATACCGCCACCGGCAATCACCCAGGCAATAATTGCACCAAGCCCACCGGTTGCTCGTCCGAATGCAGCAGGTAATGAAAATATACCCGCTCCGATCATCGCTCCGACGACAAGCGTCGTTAAAGACCAAAGCGATAGCGTATTGGTCGTAGATTTGTTCATATAATTTTCTTAACAATGAAGCTGTGATTGATGAAGTGTGAGTTTAAAAGCGTTAAATATACCGTACTTAAATGAAGTTAATTTTTATGCCATCAAGGCTGCACAGGGGCTGGGTGTAACTCAGATCGCACCGTTTAGATCGTAATAATAACCCTCTTCTCTTTGATTTCTGATTTGCCCGCTGTTGTAGGGCGCCAGTTTCTTTCTCAGACGACCAATAAGCACCTCGACGGTATTGTTTTCTTTACCCATCCAGTCGTGGTAGAGATGTTTCATGATTTTACGTTTGCTCAGCGCCTTGCCTTTGTTCTTCACCAGTAGCTTCATAATTTCAAATTCAAAACGGGTCAGTCGAATTTTTTGCTTGTTGATGAAGAGTACTTTACTGTTTAAATCGAGCTCTAAATTACCTGCAGTAATACGGCTGGAAGGGGTGAGATAATTCCGGCGTACTAAAACCCAAATTCTGATGATAATCTCTTCAATATGACTAGACTTGACAACATAATCGTCAGCGCCGCTTTCAAACGCTTTCACCTTATGTTCAATATTGTTGCTGCTGTTAAGGATCATGATGCGGATAGTGCGCCCTTCGCGTCGCCACTTACGAATCGCCTGTAACTCAGCAGTGGAAAGCGTTTCAGATGCCATAATCAGGAGTTCAGCTTTATTTGAAAACATAAACATTTCCACTTCCTCAATACTCGAAGATACATCAGTTAAAATACCTGCTTCTTCAATTTGGGTTTTCAAATAATGCTGGTTTATAATGTTAGGATCTAATATTAACACGCGCATATCTTCCTCTCACTTTGTTGCTTCGCCTGTTAGGGTTAATGACATTTTATGAAATGGATTTCTATGCTTTAAGATAAAAGCATCGTCACCAAAAAGTTGGCTAAATAATACTTTTGAAATAAATTCAAACAATTCTTTTATGAAGGATATTAGAAATACAAAATAAAAAAATGCAGAATAAAAGAAGTGAAGGGAAGAGTATGAGAAAAGCAGAGGAAGTAGAATTTAATCAAGAAGAATCACCTTTAATAAGGTTTTTGTTCTGCTTTTTTTGGCAGGTAGGGTGTTTGTTTAGATGAACGTATGGTTGCTCCAATTGCTTTCTGGTTGGGTTTTTGTTAAAAGTTAAGTGCGAGTTTTATTTCTTGATTTAACAATCTATACATCTGTCTTGCATTCATAACATTAGCACAATGAGCCATGTGCTTGCGTCAATAAACTCATTTTCGGCAAATAAATATGGCACGCTGCAAATCGCTTATTCTCCAGGTTTTGGGGTCAAGCTTCTGGATCTTATAGTGCAGGACAGGTTGGCTGGTGGTGAGTTTTTCAATCAGCAAAGAAGGTGCATTATCCTGCGGATTAGCAAGAAATTTACCTTTTGTGACTTTGTGGAATCCGTTTTGCACGTCTGTGTCGATGGTCATGTTTCCTGTACGATCGACAAGGAACTCTTTACCATAATAGTTCAACGTGCCGTATTCGCTGACCGTGACGAGACCATCGTTGGTAATGTGGAAAACAATTTTGATATTTCCATTAATCCCTTGCTGGACATTTTTTGAATCTTCATAGTTGATATGTACCGTCGACATACAGTTCATCTGTAGGTAATCATAAACACCAACAAGCTTGTATATTCCCATTGCAAGCAAGGGAAGCATCAACAGGCATAAAACAATATTAATTGTTGTTAATATTGACGAAGTTTTCGCATTCATGTCCTTTCCCTGTATTTTGTTTGCCACACAGGGCAATGTGAGTTGAGTACACCTTGCTTTTTAAAGGCGCTCTGTTGTCATCAAAATAGATATTTTTGGGATATTGCTGGCATTTTAATGCGATTCTTTGCCCTAAATTTGTATTAAAAAATGAGTCAATATTCTCTTGTTTGACGCCATTTTCGTCAGTATAGACATCGCATAATCCGACTGACTTATATTTATGCATAGAGCTATCGTTTAAATGGTACAAATAAAAGGCAGTGATGGTGCTCACCATTAAAACGGTTAATGCTATTGTGCTAATGTAAAAACCTTTGTGCGAGGAACAGATTTTTTTAAATTTTTCGTACGTGCTACTACGTGTAGTACTAACACGAGTACACTGACAGTGCAGTACAAATCCTTGCTTTGGTATTGTTTCGATTTTGTCTTCAAGCGAGAATTCAAGAAATGCTTTTCGCAACAGAGATATGTTTCGGTTCAGGTTGTTATCAGAAGCAACCAGACCATGTTCTTCCCAGACTTTTTCAAGGAGTTCAGTACGGCTGACCTGAGAATTATTGGCGTCAATAAGTGCATTTAATAATCGCGACGTCGCCAGTGAAAGCTCAACTTCGCGTTTATTATCGGTTAAAATGCGCGATTCATCATTATAATGCACTATCCCGTCAAGTAGGTACTGCATAGCTTAAACGTCCTCGCAAATGAATCTAAGCATTATAATTTTAGCGCTACTATTATTCAATCTTCTGATTTCTATTAAGAGTCGAGAAGACGTATTTTTACCGGGATAATTACACGTAGACAGAGGGACAAACTGCGAGGGTGGGGACGTTGCTTTCTCAACCATCCCTGAGAATAATTACTTTATGAATGATGCGGTGTGGCCGGGTAAGCGCAGCGCCACCCGGCGTTTTTCAGGCCAGTTCCAATTCCGCAAGGATCGCTGAAAGCGCCTCGCGCGGCTCTCCCTGAATTGCCTGCAACGGGAACGGCAAGCCGGGTGTTGCCACTTTTCCCCTCATTTCCGCCGCTGCCGCGATGACCCTTACGCTACCGTAACGACGGAACAGATCCCATAGCGGCTCTAACCGTTCTGACTCTGTACTTTTCCCCGAACGCGCTATCGCCAGCGCCGCTTTTGGGAACAACCCCGCGAGAACCGAATACCAGACGTCAAACCCGGCCTGCAAGGCTGAGGCTGCCCGCCAGTCACCGGCGATACCCAGTGTGACCGTATCAGGAAGCCGGGCACGTACCTGCGACAGGTCCTCCGGCACGCGGCCAAGCTTGATGGAGCCCACATTTTGCAGAGACGCGACGGCAAACAGCAATTCATCGCTAAACGCAAAACCGGTCGTGGCAGGGTTATCGTAAATGCACAGCGGTACGGAGAGCTGGCGGGTCACCGTTTCATAGAGCTTGAATACTTCCTCATCCGTTAATCGCTGGTACGACACGGGTGCCATCAGCACGCCGGAGACTCCGGCCGTTTGCGCGTCGTCAGCCAGACGCTGAATATCGTCCAGCCGCATTGCGCCGATGCTGACGATAACCGGTATGTTACCGGCATGTTCCACCGCACAGCGTGTCACCCGGGCACGCTCTTCAACGGTCAGATAGGCATAGCTCCCGGTCGAGCCAAGAATGCCCAGTGAATCCACGCCTGCCTCAACCACAGGAGAGAGCAGATGCGTAAAGGCCTGCTCATCAAACGTGCCGTTTTTCAGGGGCGTTAACGGAAATGCGCTGACTCCACGAAACATTTTTTATCCTCTTACAGGGTCAGTAACTGCCTGTGCACCACTGCACCCGGCATCAGACGTTGCAGGTTATCAATCAGATCCGCTCCGGCTTCTTCCAGTGCCGTAAGCGGCATTGACGGCAGACTTTCCAGAATAAACCACATGGTTTGCGCCTGACTGTCAAGACGCGTCCGTATACCCTGGCGCCAGTTCCAGCGACGGCAGGTAACACCGAGGTCGTCGCGCCAGATAACCTCGCCCGGCTCCGGGTATTCCACCACCGGCTGCCCCTCTTTGAAGGTATCAAACGGCTCGCTGCCGTCCGCCAGCGTCAGGCGCGGCGCGCCTGAATAAGTCGCAAGATTTTCTCCACCAACCGGGATGGCGTAGCGAATGCTCACCGCGTTGTAGATATCCACCACCGGATCGAGCGGTGGCAGCGAGCCGTCTTTTAAGACCCGCTTACGTAAGGCGGATGCCGAGCAGGGCGTACGTTTCGGTTTTGCGCCGAAGGCCTTAAATACCTCATCCCAGCCGGAAAGGTGCGCGTCAGCCCACGGCACATCATCATTAAGCATCTGCTGGCAGGCTTGCGTGAGCACGGCCGGAGCGACTTCCGGGTGGGTAATCGGCGCAGCTTCAACCAGAATGCTCAGCGCCCGAAAGCCCGGGGCAATTGCGGCAAGGCGCGGGTCTATTGACGGCGTAACGAGAGACATAAATAATCCTGTATTGACTGTTTTATACCATGGTAGTGACCAATGACTGAAAAAGTCAATATAATGACTGAACAGGGTGCCGATATCGCCCAGGTAAGCCTGGCCGTAGCGAACCGCATACGCAACTGGCGTAAAGAGAAAAAACTGTCGCTGGATGAACTCTCGCGGCGTGCCAGCGTCAGCAAAGGCATGCTGGTGGAGATCGAAAAGGGCGCAGCCAACCCCAGCATCGCCATTTTGTGCAAGCTGGCCGCCGCGCTCGGTATCTCAGTGGCGGATATCGTTAACGTCTCCAGCGAGCCGCTGGTGCACGTTATCGAAGAAGCCGCGATCCCGGTGCTGTGGCAGGGGGAAAAGGGCGGACGTGCCAGACTGCTGGCAGGAACCGCGGGCCCGGATATGATTGAGCTATGGCAGTGGGAGATGCAGCCGGGAGAGCGTTTTACCTCTTCGGGGCATCCGGCGGGTACCTTTGAGCTGCTGCACGTGAACGAAGGCATATTAACCCTGACGGTGGACGAGACGGTTACGCAGGTTGCTGCCGGGGCATCGGCGGTGGCGAAAACGGAAGCCGCGCACGGCTATGCCAATGAGGGAAAAAAGGTGCTGCGCTTTACCATGACGGTGGCGGAGTTTCACCGATAAAAAGCAGCCCGGTGGCGCAACGCTTACCGGGCTGGTGTTGTAGGCCGGGTAAGCGCAGCGCCACCCGGCGTTTTTTTACGCCTCTTCCACACTCACGCGCAGTGCCGCCAGCGCTTTACGTGCCGCCTTCAGCACCTGCTCACACTGCTCAATGGTCAGCGTCAGCGGTGGCTCAATGCGGATGGTTTTGGAATTGTTGAGCGTGCCGGCCACCAGCACCCGCTGGCGGAACATCTCGCTCGCGAAGCTATAGCCGATTTCGTTATCAACAAACTCAATGGCCATCAGCATCCCTTTACCTCGTGCCTCCTGGATCAGATCCGGGTATTCACGTCCCAGCTGACGGAAACCGTCCAGCAGCATGTCGCCTTTCTGCTCCGCCTGCGCAGGCAGGTTTTGCTCCAGCAGCACGTTGATGGTGGCCAGCGCGGCCGCACAGGCCAGCGGGTTACCGCCAAAGGTGGTGGTATGCAGGAACGGGTTGTCGAACAGCACCGAGAAGACCTCTTCGGTGGCAACCGTCGCACCAATCGGCATTACGCCGCCGCCGAGCGCTTTCGCCAGACACAAAATGTCCGGCTGAACATTCTCGTGCTCGCAGGCGAACATCTTGCCGGTACGTCCCATGCCGGTCTGCACTTCGTCGAAGATCAGCAGCGCACCAAACTCATCGCACAACTGACGTACGGCAGGCAGATAGCCCTGTGGAGGCAGGATCACGCCGCCTTCGCCCTGAATTGGCTCCAGGATCACCGCAGCTACGTCATCGCCGGTTTTACGGCATTCGCTGAGCACGGTGCGCATGGCATTAATGTCGCCGAACGGCACGTGGCGGAAGCCCGGCAGCAGCGGCATAAACGGTTTGCGGAAGGTGGATTTGGCGGTCGCAGACAGGGCGCCCAGGGATTTACCATGGAACGCGCCGCTGGTGGCGACAAAAGTGAATTTCCCGCGCGGCGACTGGTACGCTTTGGCGAGCTTAAGCGCCGCTTCGACCGATTCCGTGCCGCTGTTGCTGAAGAAGCTGTATTTCAGTTTGCCGGGTGTTAAGGCTGCCAGCGTTTTCGCGAGCATGGCGCGAAGCGGGTCGAGCAGTTCCTGGCTATGAAGAGGTTGTTTCGCGAGTTGATTCTGTACGGCGGAAACCACTACTGGATTACGGTGCCCCACGTTGAAAATGCCAAAACCACCCAGGCAATCAATAAACTCCTGTCCCTGGGTGTCGACAAGCGTATTCAGACTTCCCGCTTGCCACTCTACGGCTCCGTAATCCCCGCCGGCGGTAACAGATTTGCGATACTCCAGAAAACCTGGATTGACGTGCTCTTTAAAGTAATCGATGACCTCTCGGTTAAGTTGTTTCATCTCCTCATGATCAAGCGTTCGCTTCTCAATGAGATTCAGTGCGTGCGCGGTACAGGCAAGAGCCGAGGCGCTGGAAGGTAACCTGTTCAAAATATGCTCCCGGGGATCGCGTATCACATGATACTGCGTTAAGTATTGCAGGGATTACGCCACTTCAGCGGACTTAACGAAAATCGGGATAAACGCCAGGTTAAAATAATGTTGCGCAATATTTAATCATGCCGATGTTTTCCAGACGGGATTTAGCGGTACGGAAAACGGGGGCAGGAAGACGTGGATGGGGTCAATTGCACCAGGGGGGTGCAGGCGGTGCGACTTAAGTGGGCGTTAACAGATCATCCTTTGCAGGTAATTTCATTGTGAAAGTATTTAAAATCAATCAATTATAAAATCTCACAAAAAGTGCGGTTTAAGTGAAATCTGCGATCTCCATCAAGTTTAACAACTAAAGATAAATTGTTTACCGCCGAAAAAACAATAAACCACAAAATTAACATTCAAATAACCTGCAAGGGATGCTCACGATGTCCTCTCCAACCTATGTCACCCAGAATGAATATCTTCTGGACGATGACACCACCTTAATGTCTACCACAGACGTCCACAGCTATCTGACTCATGCTAACGACACCTTTGTTCAGGTGAGTGGCTATCAGCTTAATGAGCTGATGGGTCAGCCGCATAATCTGGTGCGCCATCCTGATATGCCTAAAGCCGCTTTTGCCGATATGTGGTACACCCTGCAACAGGGCGAGCCGTGGAGCGGAATTGTCAAAAACCGCCGTAAAAATGGCGATCACTACTGGGTGCGCGCCAACGCGGTGCCGATGGTGCGCCACGGGAAGGTCACCGGCTATATGTCGATTCGCACCAAAGCGACGGCAGAAGAGATCGCTACCGTGGAGCCACTCTATAAGGCCCTGAATGCCGGACGCTGTACTAAACGGATCCATAAAGGGCTGGTGGTGCGTCAGGGCTGGTTCGGAAAACTACCGGCAATGCCGCTGCGCTGGCGGGTACGCGGCGTGATGGCGGTGCTCTTTGGCGCGCTCGCCGCTACGCTGGTGGCAACCTCAGCAGGCTGGGTGTCGTTGGTCGCAGCAGCGATAATGATGCTGCTGGGCACGTTGTTGTTTGAACAGCAGATTGTCCGGCCGGTAGAGAACGTGGCGCGACAGGCGCTGAAGGTGGCAACCGGCGAGCGCAATAGCGTGCAGCACCTGAACCGCAGCGACGAACTGGGCCTGACCCTTCGCGCGGTGGGGCAACTGGGGCTGATGTGTCGCTGGCTAATCAATGACGTATCAAGCCAGGTGGTGAGCGTGCGCGACGGCAGCGACAAGCTGGCACAGGGTAATGAGGATCTGAACGACCGCACGCGTCAGACCGTTGCAAACGTGCAGCAGACCGTGGCGACGATGAACCAGATGGCGGCCTCCGTTCAGAGTAACTCTGAAACCGCCACCGAGGTCGATAAGCTCTCCGTAGCCGCCAGCAGTGCGGCGACCAAAGGCGGGAACGCGATGCAGACGGTAGTCAAAACCATGGACGATATCGCCGACAGTACCCAGCGTATCGGCTCCATTACCACCCTGATCAACGATATTGCCTTCCAGACCAATATCCTCGCCCTGAATGCGGCGGTAGAAGCGGCACGGGCCGGTGAGCAGGGCAAAGGCTTTGCGGTGGTGGCAGGGGAAGTTCGCCATCTTGCCAGCCGCAGCGCTAACGCCGCCAATGATATCCGTAAGCTGATTGATGCCAGCGCCAGCAAGGTACAGTCCGGCTCCGAGCAGGTACACGCCGCAGGACGCACCATGGATGATATCGTTGAGCAGGTGAAAAACGTCACTCAGCTGATTGCGCAGATTAGCCATGCCACCTCTGAACAGGCTACCGGGCTTTCGGAGTTAACCCGCGCGGTGGCTGAACTGGACAGCATCACGCAGAAAAACGCCGATCTGGTTGAAGAGAGTGCGCAGATCTCCGCGATGGTAAAACACCGGGCCGGACGTCTTCAGGATGCAGTGACGGTTCTCCATTGAGTCTGTAATGTTCCAGAAAAGCCGTTTATTCTGCCAGGCGTAAACGGCTTTCGTCGCTTCATTTGTAATTATTCCTGCGATTTATTGTTAATTTTATATTAAGTAACTAAAGAAAGTGCCTCAGTTATTTATCCCTGCCTAAGTCATTTTTCCCCGATGCTATTTCATAAATGCCCCGTCTGGTGGTTGAGTAACGATCGATACGGCTATATTAATAGCCTCTGCCTATCCATTGTGATGGTTATGAAATAAAAAAACGATCAAAGTCATAAAGTTAGCGGTTTCGTTACCGATAACGGTGATCGTCTGAGAAATAATCACATCGATGGAGTAAATATGTTCTTACATGACGTAAAAATCGGCACGAAATTATTTCTGGCGTTTGGATTCTTTATTGTCCTGATGGTGGTGAGCGCGAGTTTGTCTTTAATGAGTCTGAACCGGGCAAACAACGGGATGCAATCCATTATTACCAGTGATTATCCAACCACGGTAAAAGCGAACCAGTTAATCGATAACTTCCAGGAATTTATTAGCACTCAGCAGCTCATGCTGCTGGATGAACAGGGAACGTACACGGCGCAGTCGCAGCAGCATCTTAAAGAGATTAGTGAGCACATCACGGTGCTCCTCGGTGAGCTGAACAACGTGCTGCAGGATCAGCAATCGCAGCAGGTGCTCGCCGAGATACGCGGCGTGCGCCAGCAGTATCTGGACTCGCGCTATCGTATTTTGCAGGCGGTGCAGAATCACGATCGCGCCGGGGCGCTTCAGGAGATGATGACCAACACCCTCAAACTGCAGCAGGCCTATAAAGCCAAAGTGCAGCAGCTGATTGCGATTCAGAACACTGAGATGCAGAACGCCGGGGTGCAGGTGGAAAGTGATTTCAGGAGCAACCGTCTGCTGCTCATCCTCATCTCCCTCTTCAGCGTGGCGGCAGGCAGCCTGATTGGCTGGTTTATCGTGCGTTCCATTACCCGTCCGCTGGGCCAGGCCGTGGACTTTGCGGCGGCGATTGCGGATGGCGATCTCACCGGCAGTATCACCTCGCACGGTAAAGACGAAACCGGCCTGTTGCTGCATGCCCTGATGGAGATGAAAACGCGTCTGCTGGACATTGTGCAGCAGGTGCAGACCGGCTCGGAGAATATCTCCAGCGCCGCCGCGCAGATTGTCGCCGGGAACCAGGATCTGGCTGCGCGCACGGAAGAGCAGGCCAGCTCTGTGGAACAGACCGCCGCCTCGATGGAGCAGATCACCGCGACGGTGAAAAACACCGCTTCGCATACCGGAGAAGCGACCAACCTGTCGGCAGATGCCGCGAAGGTGGTCAAAAACAACGGTGAGATGATGAAGCAGGTGACCAGCAAAATGCGCCTGATTAACGAGACCTCGAACCGGATGTCCGACATCATCGACCTGATCGATGCCATTGCCTTCCAGACCAATATTCTGGCGCTGAACGCGGCGGTGGAAGCGGCCCGGGCGGGCGAGCACGGTCGTGGATTTGCGGTAGTGGCTGGTGAAGTGCGCCAGCTCGCGCAGAAGAGTGCTTCGTCAGCCAGTGAGATCCGTGAGCTGATTGAAAGCTCCACCAGCCAGACGCAGGACGGGATGAACCTGGTCGAGAAGGCGAGCGAGCTTATCAACGGCATGGTGGGCAACGTGGAAGAGATGGATGTGATCCTGCGTGAGATCCGCCAGGCCAGCCACGAGCAGACGGAGGGGATCTCGCAGATTAACAGCGCGATTGGCCTGATTGATGCCACCACCCAGCAAAACTCCGCGCTGGTGGAGGAGTCTGTTGCCGCGGCGGCCTCCCTCAACGAGCAGGCGATGCACCTGAAAGAGCTGGTACGCGTCTTCCGCGTGAGCGCGCACGCACCGGCTTAATCCAGCTGGGAGATCTCCAGCGCCGCGCGGTCGATCACGCCAACGATCTGCTTAAGCTGCGCGTCGCTGAGCGCTCCCTGATTCACCTTCAGATCTAACACCGCTTTGAAGTTATCCAGTGCCCGCTTCATCTGCGGGTTTTTGCGTAGCTGGAAACCGACCGCGCGGGCTTTGATACGCGCCTGAATCTGCTCAAGCTGTTCCTGGTTTTCCTCCAGCCACTGCTGTCCTGCCGCATTGATGGCAATGCGCTTACGCCCATTCTCTTCTTCCGTAATGGTGATAAACGCCTGATCCTGAAGATAATCCAGCGTCGGGTAAATCACGCCAGGACTCGGGGTGTAGTTCCCCTGGGTCAGGTTCTCAATCTCTTTGATCAGCTCGTAACCGTGGCTCGCGTTGCGGGTCAGAATATCCAGAATCACCAGCCGCAGATCGCCGTGACCAAAAAAGCGTGGTCGACGTCCGCCGCCATCATGTTCGTGTCGCATAGTGTGCCTCGTAAATTGATATATCTAAACTATATCTAAGATATATTCAGATGCAATCTAAAAGATCTTGCATTCTTGCTGATTAGCAATCATTATCATTTAAAATCAATTTAGATATATCGTATTCACCTGAGAAGGGTCTTAACATGGCAACCACCCGCTATCCACAACGCGTGCGTAACGAACTGCGTTTTCGTGAACTGACCGTGCTCCGTGTTGAGCGCGTAAGCGCTGGTTTTCAGCGCATAGTTTTAGGCGGCGAAGCGCTGGAGGGCTTTAGCTCCCGCGGTTTCGACGATCACACCAAAGTGTTTTTCCCGGCCCCGGGAACGACGTTTGTGCCACCGGTGGTCACCGACGAGGGCATTGACTGGGGCGACGGCGTGCGCCCGCAAAGCCGGGATTACACGCCGCTGTACGACGCCGCGAAGCATGAGCTGGCACTCGATTTCTTCGTGCATGACGGTGGCGTTGCCAGCCAGTGGGCGCTAGAGGCGAAAGTGGGCGACAGGCTGACGATTGGTGGCCCGCGCGGTTCGCTGGTGGTACCGGAGGATTACGCCTGGCAGCTGTATGTGTGCGATGAGTCCGGGATGCCGGCGTTGCGTCGCCGCCTGGAAGGCATCGCCAGCTTGCCGAAACGCCCGGAACTTCACGCGGTGGTCACCGTCGGGGATGAATCATACAAGGATTATCTGGCGCACCTGAGCGCGTTCAACATCACCTGGGTGATCGGCCACAGCGAGCAGGCGGTGGTTGAGCAGCTGGCGTCGCTGAACGTTCCGGCGGAAGATTACTTTATCTGGCTGACCGGGGAAGGGAAGGTAGTTAAAAACCTGAGCCGACTGTTTGAGACTGAGGTTATCGATCAGCAGCTGGTGCGTGCCAGCGCGTACTGGCACGCGAAATAATTACGCTGCTGAATCGAGCTGCGCTTCGCTCACCTGATGTTCGAGCGAGGCGCGGACCTCGTTCAGCGCCTTTTCCTGCTGAGCGAAGTACGCTTCCATATTGCTGAGCGACGACACCAGCAGCCAGGATTCTTCTTTCTCCAGTTCTGCCAGCTCGTTCACTAAGGTGTCGATCTGCTCGCGAACCTGAGCCATTTTTTTGCGGATGCGCTCCAGATCGTTCAGCCTGTCGCTGGCCATCAGCGGCTCGAAGCCCTGCTGCAGGCGCGCCACCAGAGAACGAATGGCTTTGACGTCTCCACGCTGTTTAGCCTGGTTGAGCTGCACCATCATCGCGTTGGCTTCTTCTTTCAAATCGTCCGCCACCAGATCCGGGTGACACAGCTTGCTCGCCTGCCGCCAGAGCCGTTTCAGCTCGTCCCGATCCTCCTGTGAAAGATCTTTCCCTTTACGCAGACGCACTTCGGCATCCTGATGCTGCTCGCGGTATTTCTCATACTCTTCGTTGGCCTCGTCACGCGCCTGACGCGCAGGCTCTTCCTCACGCGTTAAGCCGCTCTCCAGCTCCAGCGCCTCGGCAAGCAGGTTGGCAATCAGGTTACTTTGCTGCTGCAGATGCTTACGCGCCTCGGCTGCCTGTACGGAATCGGCAGGAAGTTCGCGCCAGCGCTGGGTGAGTGTTGCCAGCACCTCCACGGCCTGGGCCATGTAGCGCTGACAGCGGCGGTAGTCTTCCTCGCGACGACGCGCCTCAGCCTGCTGGCGGCGCAGGTTCAGCTCAGCCAGCGTTTTACGCAGGGCGAGGATCTGCTGCATCAGCGGGCCCAGGCGGGAGAAATAGAGATCGTTGAACTCATCAAGCTGCTGTACGCGCGCGTTACGGCGGTCAATCAGATCGCGCAGTCGCTCTTCCAGCGCTTTCAGTTCCAGTTTACTCGCGGCGACCTGCGGATCGCGCCATGGCGTCACGGCACGCTGGCTTTGTAGCCACGCGACGATCGCGGCGATGGCCGCAGTGTAGTTTTTCTGCTCAAGCGCCACGACGATTGCCTGTAGCTCATCGTCAAACGCTTCATTTTTCAGCCGGGTTAGCTGGCTCTGAATGATGTCGTCATCTTCCAGTTCAATGGCATTTTTAATGATTTCTAGCCGTTTGATCGGTGTGCTCATGATGCCTTTCGCTTTGGCGCTTAAGTATTTGAGTTAAGGTTAGTTGTTGGAAACGCTACAGGAAATAATACACACGGATGATGATCGGCGCGATGGGGGATTTCTTTAGATTTACGCAGTGTCACCCGCTAAATTCTGAAAATGCAGCAAAATAGACCTTAAATTAAATGTGTGTATTTACACTGTTTACTTTTTGACATAAGTTGCGCGTTTTTTGACAGGCAAGTCTGAAAACGGACTTTTAGCAAGGAGTGGCAGTGATGACAGGGAAAACGTCGATACTACAGGTGCTGGCTGGCATGGCCTTGCTGGCAGGTGCTGCGCAGGCGGCCCCCCTGTCTCCGGCCGACCGTAATACTATTCAGCAGCAACAGCAGCAGCTGCTGGATGAAAACCAGCGCCAGCGTGAAGAGCTGGAGCGCAGCGTGGTATTACCGCGTCCTGTTCAGCCCGACAGTGCTGCGACTCCGCAAGGTCCCTGTTTTGTTATCTCGCGCATTGAGCTGACGGGTACCACCCTTCTTTCTCCGTTAGCCAAAGATCGCCTGGTTGCGCCGTGGGTGAACCAGTGTCTTGATATGGCGCGTCTCAACGCCCTGACCAACGCCGTCTCTGACTGGTATATCATCCGGGGGTATATCACCAGCCGCGCATTTTTAACCGAGCAGGATCTCTCTGGTGGCGTACTGCATCTCGCGGTACTGGAAGGCAAACTCCAGCAAATCCGGCTTGAAGGGGTTCCCACCCGCACGCTGAGCATGACCTTCCCTGGCCTCGAAGGGAAAATTCTTAACCTGCGCGATATCGAACAGGGCATGGAGCAGCTTAATCGCGTGCGCCAGACGCCGGTTGAAATAGAAATTTTGCCTGGTGACAGGCAGGGCTATTCAATCGTCAATCTGACGGCTTCGCCTGAATTCCCGCTCAGCGGTTCAGTGAGTTTCGATAACAGCGGGCAAAAGAGTACCGGTACCGGACAGCTCAATGGCGCGCTGTACGGCAATAACCTGCTGGGGCTGGCGGATAAGTGGTTTATCAGCGGCGGGCGCAGCAGCGATTTTTCGAACAGCCATGATGCTCAGAATTTTGCCGCCGGGGTCAGCGTGCCTTACGGCTACGGCTTGCTGGACTACAGCTACAGCTGGAGCAACTACCTCAGCACCATCAATAATAACGGCTGGCTCTGGCGTTCGACGGGCGACACCGAAACCCACCGTCTGAATGGCTCCTGGGTCCTGTTCCGCAATGGCGATATCAAAACCGGCGTGTCGGCGGGCATCACCCACCGCATCAACCATAACTATCTCGACGATGTTCTGCTGGCTACCAGCAGCCGCAAACTTTCAAGTTTCTCCCTGGGCCTTAACCACACGCAAAAAATTGCCTCCGGCGTGGCGACCCTGAACCCGACCTTCACTCAGGGTGTGCCGTGGTTTGGCGCCGAAGATGATAACGACAAACATGGCGATGTGCCGAAAGCCGAGTTCCGCAAATGGAGCGTCAACGGCAGTTTTCAGCGCCCGGTTGCTGACGGGCTGTGGTGGTTGACCAGCGTCTATTTTCAGTGGTCGCCGGACCGGCTGTACGGCAGCGAGCGCCTGACGCTGGGGGGCGAGACCTCCGTGCGCGGCTTCAAAGAGCAGTACCTCTCCGGTGATAACGGCGGTTACTGGCGAAATGAACTCAATTATTCGCTCTTTACGCTGCCGTGGGTGGGGGATGTTGGCCTGTTGGCAGCAGTTGACGGTGGCTGGCTGAAGAAGGACGGATTTGACCGTTACGCCTCCGGCACGCTGTGGGGCGCCGCGTTTGGTCTGACGACGGCTCATCGCGGCTATTCAAGCCAGTTTACCGTTGGCACACCGATGGCGTATCCGGACTGGCTGGCACCGGATCACCTCACGATTTACTACCGCGTATCAGTGGCTTTCTAAGGGACAGGGATGATGAAACAGGATCAGGTTCGTTTTTCACAGCGCGCGCTGAGCGCGTTACTGAGCGTTCTGCTGGCGACGCAGCCGCTGTTACCCGCGGTGGCGGCATCCATCACCCCGTCCGGCAATACGCAGATGGATAAGGCGGCTAACGGCGTGCCGGTGGTGAATATCGCCACGCCGAACCAGTCCGGTATTTCCCATAACAAATACAACGACTACAACGTCGGGAAAGAGGGGCTGATCCTCAATAACGCGACCGGGCAGCTTAACCAGACTCAGCTTGGCGGGCTTATCCAGAATAACCCCAACCTGAAGGCCGGGCAGGAAGCCAAAGGCATCATCAACGAAGTCACCGGCGCTAACCGCTCAAATTTGCAGGGCTATACCGAAGTGGCCGGCAAGGCGGCGAACGTCATCGTGGCGAATCCCTACGGTATCACCTGTAACGGCTGCGGATTTATCAACACGCCGAATGTGACCCTCACCACAGGTAAACCGGTGCTTGATGCCAGCGGTAAGCTGCAATCTCTTGATGTAACCCAGGGGGCGGTCACCATCGAGGGCGCGGGCCTCAATGGCTCGCAGAGCGATGCGGTGTCGATCATCTCCCGTGCGACGGAGATCAACGCGCAACTGCATGCGAAAGATTTACGTGTCGTTGCAGGGGCGAACCGCGTAGCGGCGGATGGCAGCGTTAGTGCGTTAAAAGGTGAAGGTACAGCCCCGAAGGTCGCGGTAGACACCGGCGCGCTGGGCGGCATGTACGCAAACCGGATCCGTCTGGTCTCCAGTGAAACGGGGGTGGGCGTAAACCTGGGCAACCTTAATGCGCGACAGGGGGATATTGCGCTCAGCAGCGCGGGAAAAGTGGTGCTGAAAAATACCCTTGCCAGCGGTAGCACCACGGTCAGCGCGGCGGACGTAACGTTACGCGGGGACCATAAAGCGGGTGGCAACGTCACGGTCTCCGGCCAGACGGCGCTGACGCTTGACCAGGCTCACGTTGCCGCCGATAACAACCTTCAGTTAACAACCCGCGGCACGCTGACGCAAAACGGCGGTGCGTTCACGGCAGCAAATGACGCTACGCTTGCCGCGACCACCCTGATCCAGAGTGCAGATGCCCAGGCAAGCGCGGGTCGTCATCTTGCCGTAAATGCTGAGAAAAACGCGGCGCTTAACGGTTCTGTTGTGGCGGGTCAGCAGCTGTTGGTCAAAGGAGGCGAGCTGGTGCAGCAGGGAAATCTCAGTGCTTCCGAGATTGCCCTCAACGCGCAGACGCTGACGCAGGAGAGCCGCAGCACAACAAATGCCAGCGGGAACATCACGCTCACCACGTCTGGCCACAGCCAACTGAAAGGCAGCACAACCGCCGGGCAATCTCTCGCCGTCAGCGCGGGCAGCCTCGCGAACCATGGCGCATTAGCCGCCGTGGCGGATACCCGGATTAACACCGGTATATTCAGCAATACCGGCACCGTTCAGGGCAACAGCCTGACCGTCTCCGGGACGGATATCACCAGCTCCGGCGCGCTGAAGAGCGCCTCCACGCTGGATATCCGCGCAGACAATGCCACGCTTTCCGGTGAGACCGGTGCGAAAGGGAAAACCACCGTAACCGCGAGCGGCAATCTGAACAACAGCGGCACGCTTATCAGCGATGACACGCTCACGCTGAACGCGGCGCAGATCGACAACAGCGGTACGCTTTCCGGTGTCCGGGGGCTCACCACCTCAGCGGAGACGTTCACCGCCAGCGCAACGTCAGTGACCCACAGCGACGGGGATGTGGCGCTGAACAATACCGATACCACGCTTGCAGGTGAAACCAGTGCCGGTGGAGCCGTTACCGTGCAGGGCCGCAGCCTCAACACCACGGCCACGGCACAGACACAGGGCAACAGCGTCGGCGTGGCCGTGCAAAACGCAAAACTTGAAGGAACTCAGGCTGCCAAAGGCAACATGACGTTGAAGGCTGACAGCAGTCTCAACCATACGGGGAAATCATCAGCTTCAGGACTTAAGGTTGAAACCGGCCATCTCAGCAACGGTGGAACCCTGACGGCCTCCGCGCTTGTAATCGACAGCCCTCAGGTCATTAACGGTGGTCTGATCCACGCCGGACAAACGCTGTCGCTGGTTACCCGTCTGCTGGATAACCGCAGCAGCGGCGTGCTGTACAGCCCGGCGGCACTGTCACTTTCCCTCTCTGAACTGAACAACGCCGGTATTATCACCAGCGACGCGGCGCTTTCCCTCTCTGGTTCAAATCTGACCAACAGCGGCGAGCTGAGCGGGACTTCACTGGCAATTGATTACAAGACGCTGAAGAACAGCGCGGAGGGGATGCTGCTGGCTCAAGGGGCAAACCGCATCACGGCACAGTCGGTGTCCAGTGCGGGCAGCATGGTGGGCAACACCCTGACGCTGAATGCCGATCGCCTGGAAAGTGCCGGTCTGTTACAGGGCGATAGCGCATTATCACTGACCGCCGGAATCCTGAATTTACTGACAGGCTCCCGCACGCTGACGGGCGGAGCGCTCGGCCTTTCAGGTACCACGCTGACTACCGCAGGGCAGATCCAGGGACAGGATGTCAGTATCCGCTCCCACGACTGGACTAACCGCGGAAGTTCCCTCGCGACCGGCTCACTTGATGTTACGACCGCCGGAACACTCAGTAATACCGGCGAACTGATGAGCCAGGGCAACGGGACGCTGAATGCGGTCAATACCGTTAACAGCGGCAATATGTTGTCGGCCGGTGACCTTTCGCTTAACGGAAAGACGCTGCGCAACAGCGGTACGCTTCAGGGGAATCGCGTCACCGCGCATCAGGACACCATCACGAACAGCGGAACGCTGACCGGGATTGCCGCCCTGACGCTGGCCGCCCGCCTGGAGATGGCGGCGCCATTACTGACGCTGGTGAATGACGCGTCGGGATCGTTGCTGACCGCGGGTGAGTTGTCCGTGACAGGCGGCGATCTGCGTAACGCAGGGCAATGGCAGGGGAAACGGGTTCTTATTCATGCGCAGGCGCTTACGAACGGCGGTGCGATCCAGGCAGAAAATTTACTGGATGCGCAAATCGACAGCACCTTTACCGGGACAGCGGGCAGCAAAATCACCTCCAATGGAGAACTGGCGCTCTCAGCGCTGACGCTGGCAAACAGCGGGCAGTGGATTGCAAAACACCTCACGCTGGGGGCCAGTACCCTGAACAACAGCGGTGAGATCACCGGCGTTGTTGCGCTTTCGGTCGCCCTTACGCAGCTGAATAACCAGGCCGGAGGAAAACTGCTCAGCGCAGGCGCGCTGACGCTTGATGTGGAAAATGCAACGAACGCCGGGCAAATCCAGGGGAAAGCGACCACGGTTACCGCCGGTCAACTCATTAACAGCGGACGGCTTCAGGGAGAAGCGCTGACGCTGAATGCCTCGGGCGCGCTGAACAATACCGCCAGCGGTGTGCTGCTGAGCGAGAATGCGCTGACTGTATCGACAGCCACGCTGAACAATCAGGGCACGCTGCAGGGCGGTGGGGAATCTTCGGTGAAGGCCACCACCCGCGTACAGAACGACGGCAAAATGCTCTCCGGTGGCAAACTCACACTGACCGCACCGGAACTGGCGAACAGCAGCAGCGGGCTGGTTCAGGCGGTGAGGTTGCTGCTGGATGTGGTGAACGCGGCAAATAGTGGGCGGATACTCGCCACTGACAACGCTGAGCTACGGGGAACGACGCTGACCAACGACGGCATGCTGCAGGGTGCAGACCTGCTGGTTAATTATCAAAAACTGAGTAACAACGGTACGGCTCTCGGTACCCGTTCGCTTACGGTGAAGGGCGATGAGATTACCCATACCATCAGCGGTAAGTTGTTCAGCGCGGGTAACCTCACGCTCAACAGCGGCACGCTGAAAAACTCCGGACAGATTGTGGCGCTGGGAGACGTCACGCTTCATCTGTTAAATGCGCTTGAGTTCAGTGGAACGCTGGCCGCCAGCAACACCCTGTCTCTCACCGCTCAGGGGGATATCACCAATAATGGCACCTTACAGGGAAACAGCCTCGTTCTGAGCACGGGTGGAGTATTAACCAACAACGGCCAGTTCACTGCAGGTAAGGGTGACAGCACGTTCAGCGCGCAACGTATTGTGCTCAATGCAGCCGGTAGCTTCTCTGCAGGCGGCGACGTGGTATTTAACAGCCTGAGTGACATAACCGTAAATGGCTTTACCGGTACGGCTGGCAGCCTGACGATGAATGCTGTGGGCACCTTGCTCAATACCGCACTGATTTATGCCGCGAATAATATGCAGCTCTTTGCCGTCCGTATTCATAACGTCTACGGCGATATTCTGGCAGGGAATAGCCTGTGGATGCAGAAAAATGCGGCGGGTGCGGCGAACAGTGAAGTGGTGAATACGTCCGGGAATATAGAGACGCAGAAGGGTGATATTACGATCAATACAGCCCACTTATTAAATGAGCGGGATGGAAGTAATTCGAATACACAGATAACTGATTTGGATAACCCTTCCTGGGTTGGTGAATCATCCTTTGTCGTAAGCCTGGATGATATGGAGGAAGGAAGTTATTCAACAGTAAAAAATCGTACGGATGTCTGGGTAGGAAGCTGCATGAGTTTTCCAACCTATCCAGGTGCGTGCAGCATGGATGAGCCTTTCTTTACCACTTCTTATCGGATTAATGATTCGGGTCAAACCAAACGTTTTGCGATTAAAAGAACTGAGGTTGATGTAACCAGTACTGGCCATGCAGCGCGCATCGCATCAGCTAATAATCTCAATATCACTGCCAATTATCTCGACAATAGCGGTAGCAATATACTTGCTAATCGCGATATTAGCCTACAAGGTGAGCAGCTCAACAACCAAAGCTACCAGGCGAGTTCTGAGACTGAATATCTTGTCTACACGGCATCAACCATTAATGCCGGTGGTGTAACCTATATTCTGACTGGGCGTGAGGCCGAATCAGAAAATACCGCTAATGTTGTCAGAGCTGTAATACAGGCAGGCGGTAATGTCTCTGCCACCTTCACCAACGACATCAGCAACACTCTCGTCACCGCCAACACGGATGGCTTTAGCAATACGATTGCCGCCCCTACGCTGACCCCGCTCAGCAACCAGTCCATTATCAGCGGCGAGCAGGCGCAGTCCCTTGTCGAAGCGGATGCGCAGGACATCACCACCCCGCAATGGCGTGATGCGGTGAGTGACGCCCTGAAAGATATCTCCGGCGGTTCATCGCTCTCCGACCAAAACGGCAGCAGCGGTAACTATCCACTGCCGTCCGGCAACAACGGCTATTTTGTTCCCTCCACCGATCCCGATAGCCCGTATCTGATTACGGTGAACCCAAAGCTCGATGACCTCGGCAACATGGACGACAGCCTGTTTAATGGACTGTATGACCTGCTTGGCATAACACCCGATGCCACACCGCGTGAAACCAACAGCGCGTATACCGATCGGAACCAGTTCCTTGGCTCGGCCTATTTCCTTGACCGTCTGGGGCTGAACCCGGACCGCGACTACCGGTTCCTCGGCGACGCGGCGTTTGATACCCGTTACGTCAGCAACGCGATTCTGAACCAGACCGGCAGCCGCTATATCAACGGCATCGGCTCCGATCTCGATCAGATGCGCTACCTGATGGACAGCGCCGCAGAGCAACAAAAAACGCTGGGGCTGAAATTCGGCGTGGCGCTCACGGCTGAGCAGGTTGCTGCACTCGATAAAAGCATGCTCTGGTGGGAGTCAGCGACCATCAATGGTCAGACGGTGATGATCCCGAAAGTCTATCTGTCGCCGAAGGATGTCACCGTTCACAGCGGCAGCGTGATTAGCGGCAATAACGTCCAGCTGGCGGGCGGGAACGTCATTAACAGCGGCAGCACAATTGCGGCGCAGAATGGGCTCTCAATCGACAGCAGCAACAGCCTGAGCAACCTCAACGCCGGACTGCTGAGCGCAGGCGGCGGGCTTAACCTGAGCGCGCTGGGGGATATCAATAACATCGGATCCACCATCAGCGGCAAAACGGTAGGGCTGGAGAGCGTCGCGGGCAGCATTAACAACATCACCCGCGCACAGCAGTGGAATGTCGATGCGGGAAATGTGCATTTCAGTGGCACCGATGTCGGCAAGACGGCCTCCATCACCGCCACCGACGGGCTGACGATGCGCGCCGGACAGGATATCAACGTGACCGGCGCAAACGTGTCGGCGGGTGGCCGCCTGGGTATGGCGGCGGGGAATGATATCAACATCACCGCCAACGAGATCGCGACCAGCGAAGGACGCGCCGGGCGCAACCGCGCGACCACGGAGACGGCGTCCGTCACGCATCAGGGCAGCACCCTGAGCGCGGGCGATGACCTCACCCTGCAGGCAGGTAACGATGTGAATGCCCGTGCGGCAGCGATAGCGGCGGAAGGGGATGTGGGCATTCAGGCCGGTCGGGATGTGAACCTGCTGGCGGAAGCGTCGATGGAACGCTCCAGCAGCCAGGCGAAGAAAAAAACCGCCATTGACGAATCTATACGTCAGCAGGGTACGGAGATTGCCAGCGGGGGGAATACGGTGATCCTCGCAGGGCGCGACGTAACCGCGCAGGCGGCTGACGTGACAGCGCAGGGCGATATTGGCGTGGCGGCAGGCCGCGACGTAAATCTGACGACGGCGACGGAGAGCGATTACCGCTATCGGGAACAAACTAAAACCAGTAGCGGCTTCCTGAGCAAAAAGACCACCCACACCATCGAGGAAGACAGCGCGACACGGGAGAAAGGCTCGCTGCTGAGCGGCGATAATGTGACGGTGTCGGCGGGTAACAACCTGCGGGTGTTAGGTTCTGCGGTCGCTGGCGACGGCGATGTGGCCCTTTCCGCAGGCAACAATGTGGACATCGTGGCGGCGACCAACACCGACACGGCCTGGCGCTTTAAGGAGACCAAAAAGTCCGGCCTGATGGGCACGGGCGGCATTGGCTTCACCATCGGCAGCAGCAAGTCCACCCACGATCTTCGCGAGCAGGGTACCACCCAGAGCGAGAGCTTCAGCACCGTCGGCTCGACGGGCGGCAACGTCAGCATTGCAGCGGGCAAACAGGCGCATATCGGCGGGGCAGATATCATCGCGCAGAAGGATATCAGCCTGACCGGTGACAGCGTGGTGATTGATCCGGGGCATGACAAACGCACCCGCGATGAGAAATTTGAGCAGAAGAGCAGCGGACTGACGGTGGCGCTGTCCGGGGCGGCGGGGAGCGCGGTGAATAACGCGGTCACCACGGCCCAGAGCGCGAAGCAGAGCAGCGACTCACGTCTGGCGGCACTGCAGGGTACGCAGGCGGCGCTGTCAGGCGTACAGGCCGGACAGGCCGTGGCGCTGGACCAGGTGAAGGGCGACTCTGACAAACGCAATAACAACACCATCGGCGTCAGCGCGTCGATTGGGTCACAGTCGTCCAAATCCTCATCGCACATGGAGAGCGAAACGACCACGGGCAGCTCCCTGAGTGCAGGCAATAACGTCACGATAAAAGCCACCGGAAGCGACATCACCGTGGCGGGAAGCCAGATTAAGGCCGGGAAGGACGTGACGCTTGATGCAGCACGGGACGTCAACCTGATTGCCTCGCAGGACACGCAGCAGACAACGGGTAAAAACAGCAGCAGCGGTGGCAGCCTGGGTGTTGGAGTGGGTGTCGGTTCCGGTGGGGCGGGCATCAGCATCTCGGCGAACGCAAACAGCAGCAAGGGGCACGAGAAGGGCAACGGTGTCTGGCAGAACGAGACCACGGTGGATGCGGGTAACCGCGTGACCATCAACACCGGGCGCGACGCGACGATCGCCGGGGCGCAGGTGAGCGGCGAAACCGTGGTGGCGGATATCGGGCGCGACCTGACGATTGCCAGTACCCAGGACAGCGATCACTACAACAGCAAGCAGAACAGCGTCAGCGGCGGTGCGGGTTACACCTTTGGTGCAGGCGGTTTCTCCGGCAGCATCAATGTCAGCCGCGACAAAATGACCAGCGACTACGACTCGGTGCAGGAGCAGAGCGGGCTGTTTGCAGGCAACGGCGGGTTTGACGTGACGGTGGGCAACCATACGCAGCTCGACGGCGGGGTGATTGCCTCCACGGCGACGGCGGATAAAAACCGTCTAGATACGGGCACGCTGGGCTTTAGCGATATCCACAACCAGGCGGATTTTAAGACGGAGCATCAGGGCGCGGGTATCAGTTCGGGCGGCAGCATCGGCAAGCAGTTTGCCGGGAATATGGCGAACGCTCTGCTGGCCGGAGGCGGTAACAGCGGTCACGCGGAAGGGACAACACAGGCGGCGGTGAGCGAAGGGACGCTCATCATCCGTGATAAGGAGAACCAGAAGCAGGATGTGGCTGACCTGAGCCGCGATGCGGAGCATGCGAACGGCAGCATCAGCCCGATATTTGACAAGGAGAAGGAGCAGCAGCGCCTGCAGGAAGTGCAGTTGATTGGTGAGATTGGCTCGCAGGCGGTGGATATCGCGAACACTTATGGAGAGACAGAAGGGCTTAAGGCGGCGCGGGATGCGCTGGCGAAAGAGGGCGTGACTGAGCCGGACGCGGATGCCAGCGACGCCCTGAAAAAAGCCTATCAGGATGCGCTGCGCGGGAGCGATGCGTACAAGACCACGACGGCAAAATACGGCACGGGCAGCGACCTGCAGCGGGGTATCCAGGCGGCGACGGCAGCGCTTCAGGGGCTGGCGGGCAGCGACCTGAAGGCAGCGCTGGCGGGGGCCTCGGCACCGGAGCTGGCATACCGTATTGGTCACGGCATGGGGATCGATGACAATACGGCAGCGAAAACCATTGCGCATGCCATCCTGGGCGGTGCGGTTGCGGCGCTGCAGGGGAACAATGCAGCAGCGGGGGCTGCGGGCGCGGCGACGGGAGAGCTTGCGGCGAACGCGATAGCGGGTATGCTGTATCCGGGTAAAGCGGTCAGCGACCTGAGCGAGGAGCAGAAGCAGACGGTCAGTGCACTGGCAACGATATCGGCCGGGATGGCTGGCGGGCTTGCTGGAAACAGCACGGCGTCGGCGATGGCGGGGGGGCAGGCCGGGAAGAACTCGTCTGAGAATAATCTTCTGGGTGGTAACGAAGATACCCAGACGAAGTTTGTGCAGGAGCATGGCAAGAATATAGCATCCTGTAGCACTGATCCCGGTTCAGCATCCTGTCAAAAAGGCCTGGCGATGAATGATGCGCTGATGGTGGCACTTCCGGCAGGTCTTGGCGGTGGAGTACTGGCAGCAGCAACGCCGGAAATAGCGGCAGCGGCTCAGGCTGCAATACAGGCCTGCGCTGGAAATGTTGTGCTGTGTCTGAACAGCGCCGGAATACAGGTATCAGAAGCTATCGTACCGGGTGGTGTTGGTGCTGGCGGTGCGGTAGGCATCGGTAAGTCGGTAGCGGAGGCGACGGCGGCGAAAGCCGAAGCGTTAGCGGCTAATGCAGCGAAAAATCTCTCATCAGATATTGGAAAAATTAATGCCGGTAAGTTTGGTCAGCTTGAATTAAATTCGCTTTCTAAAACTGGAGCTAATATTGACTCAGCAGCTAAGTCTGGCAATTTCACCGTTGCAGGCAGGGCATTACAAAAACACGGTAGCCGCGAAGGAAGTGCTTATCCTGCTGCTAAAGGCACTCCTGCTCAAATGAATGAGCAGGGGCAGAAAATATTAGATGAGATAGTTAAAGCGCCAGGAGCTTCTGTAAAAGAAGGAAATCGTTTTGGAGGGTTTGATGTCATCGCCCCTGATGGGCGTGGCGCCAGATTCGACCCTCAAGGTAACTTCCGTGGATTTTTGGAGCCTTAATTATGAATAGTAAAGATCGTTTAAAAATAGTAATTGCGAGTGATGTCGATTATGAGAATCTAATAGCTGAGATTTATCTGAATGACGAGTTTATTGCTCTTTTACAACAAGAAAATGGTGTGGATGATCTAAAGGTTGAATTTGCATCTAATATTAATTCAGTAAACTTTGACTGGCTTCAGAATGCGTTAAATGAGGCTAAGAGAAAATTGTTAAATCAGTAAAAGAAGATCCCGCCTTTAGTAGCGGGATCTTCTTTTTACCCGTCAGCCCTTAACCGGCTCGATCACCAGTCGTTCCTGCTCCACGCTGACCGTGACCGGCGTGTCGGTGCTGAACCCTGTCTCTTCCAACTAATGAGGCTTAAGATAAATTGCTGGAATAACAGGTGGTAATGCAAGAGTATGCTCTTTAACATCAAAGGGTAAATGAAAAACAAGGAGAATGTCTGTGCTTTTACGACTGAGGATTGCTTTAGCCATTACTGATAGTGGGTACTAAACCCAAAATGGTTCGCCTGAACACTAAAAATAAGGATATTAAACTTTATGAAAAAACTGTTGATTACATTGTTTATATTTATGACCGTTGGATGCTCATCACCAGGAAAGCCTGGTCTGTTTTACGAGTGGATACAATATAAAACAGGGGTGGAAGTTGAAGTTGTCAGTATGCCAAAATGGAAAGGAGGTGTAGATGCCATCCTGCGTTTGCAAGATGAGGGTAAATATGCATCGATGGTTATTTATAATGGTGGAAACGTCGAAAGCCACTTTGGTTACGTGACAAAAGACAATGTTCAGACATGGATTGATTTGTATGAGGGCTTTTTGACGTGGGAGCCAAAAGATGTAACGCAGAAAGTAAAGTTTACTATTGAAGATAATGTTTCATTATTTGGTAAAAATATATATGAAGTTGAGTATAGTGTAAAAAATAGTCGGAAATTATTCTTAATGAATCATTATAATGCTCACTATTTTATTTTTGATTACACGAATCAAGCTGTCGATGAAGAGAATGTTAAAAGGTTGTTGGATATTTATCTCGGCTTAAGAAATACTTTGAAATAATATCCCACATTCACAGGCCGCAAAAATGACTCTTTATTGAGAATAATTCTCTAAAGAGCGTGATGTGTGCGGAAACCCCTTGGGATTGTCGTGATAACCCGCTGATTGAAGGTGGAGGATCCAGAGGTGCTTACAATCCTACTGGTAGAAATGGTAATCCCATGAATACCAAAGGTTCTAACTCGCCAGCAGCAATTGGAGAGCGAAAATATTCAGCTCATACAGTTGATCGTATGCAAGGGCGCGGTGTTCCGCCTTCAGCAGTAGAAAATACTATTAAGACAGGGAATACTTATTCAACAAAGTCTGGAACTATGGGGTACTACGATGCAACAAACAATCTGCGGGTAATTATTAACTCTAATACAGGCGATGTTGTAACAGTAATTCCAGGAGCACCGACAAAATGAATGATCGCTTTTTATATGACCAAGTTAAGGCTGTTTTATTACATGAGTGGGATCCTTTAGGTATCAGCGACCTCATTGAGGCCGATGATGAATATGATGCATATGTGCAGTCTATCTGTGATATGTTATATGTGGGAAAAGAAATCGAAGACATTTTTCACTATCTACATTGGGTTGCTTCTGATTATATGTGCCTGAATGGAAATAGTGATTTAGAGCGTAGAGTTGTCGAAAAGTTATTTTATTTGCCAAAAGTACACTAAAAAATGAAAGCTCCCGAATGTCGAGGTGGGAGCTTTATCAGTAGTTACGTTTACATACAATGCCCGCTGCTGGCGAGTTGCTAACAATCATTCATGTCGATACTTGGGTTTACATTAAATGGATATAGAAATTAATAGCCCTATAAATATTACTCTTGACGTAATGGAGCTTGACGGGAATATTCCCTCCATGAAGTTTAGTGTAACTATTCGGGTAAGGAAATTTTGCTATAGCTGCGAGGTAAACTCTCAGTTCTGGATATAATGTCAGGAGTTTGACAGGTTTATCGATAATATGAAAAGGGGTGATGTAGCAATACTTAAAGATATGAACCATTTTTTTGAGTTGCGGGTATTTTCTTCTCAAGGCTGGCTAGAATGGTCATGCGCCAAAGAGGATTTGGAGGGAAATGTTACATCCTTCCAGGGAAAGGAAAAACTAACTGAAGAATCAACGCGCACTATATATGAAGCATTTAGCGACTATCCTAAATGGTGGTAACCAGGAAGCTCCCGGCCTGTATGTCGGGATCTTCTTTTTTAAACTATTAGGCTTTACTCGAAATTCCCGTATCTGCTCTGGATCACTCACAGATTGCCGAAATTTAACGGCAGTGGATATTGCAGTTTGCAGGGGAACGCCGAATTAGGCCTGAACTAAGTACGAAAGAGCGGTAAGCGTAAGCAAGTAGAAGGATATTCTCCTTCATTATTTTATCTCAAGAAAAGAAAATGAAAGTAACAACATTCACAGTAACTACTTTACTATTCGTTGTAACGCTAACGGGTTGTGCCAGCAAAATAAAGCCTGAAACAGTAACCTCTTCCAATGGTAGTTCAATTGAGATTATGACTGTGTCAGCACAGGCAGATCTTAACAATAATCGTATCGCAGATAATTCACTACGCGTAGTTACTCCGACTCATAACGCTGTAGGAAAAGGGTTGGCCGTTTTGTCTGTGTTGACCGGAAATATAAAACCCAGCAGTTTTGATAAAGAAAATTATAAAGGGGAAGTCATCGAGTCGATCAAAAATCCTACTGATACCTACCTCACTCAAGGTGCAAAGAAAAGTATCAGTAAGTGGATGGACTCCCAATCCAGCGGTTATGTTTATAAAGAACAACTCAATATTGGACATGCTACCTGGGCATTGATTTTTAAAGATGCCACAGCAACCACTCCCGTTTATCAGTTGAAATATAAGGTGCTTTTCTATAAGAAACCTGAGGGTGGGAATATGTTTTCCGCGTATACTGTAGCTGAATGTTCCCCCGTTCCTGTGGAAGCAAATCTGTCAGAATGGGAACGTGATAATTATAAGAAGGTGACGATTGAAACCCAAAAATATATGGATGCGTGTATCATGGAATTAAATAATCATCTCCCGCGCTTGCTGAAGAAATAGCATTTGTATAAAAACAGTCCCGGTTTTAAAACCGGGATGTTATCTGTATGAAAATTAGCTTTTGATAAAAATAATTATGGGAATGGCGAAGTAGCTTCGGAAAATATTTTTGAACAATATCATTGAATGATCCCTACCTCCGTGCTGGAAATCCTATATCAATTGTTACATTTACTCTCATTACACGTTGCCGGGCTTGTTAGCAGTTGTCATTCTGATTACCCCGCCCCCTATGCCCGGTTTACCATAAAATTCCTAAAATGTGTAATTTGCCAGCGACATCACTTTATCCTGCTCTGGATTGTTCATCTTCCATGTTAAAATACGTAGCAAACAACATTGTTAAAGGACAAACGATGAAAATGAAGCTTTCCCTGTTTTGCGCAAATACAGGTTTAAGTAAAAAGGACTTCCCCTTATGGTCAGATGTTTACGATGCGCTTCATCAGCTCAGGACGAATACGGGAAGCGTTAATATTGTAGATGTTGATAATCAAAAAACGCTCAGCATCCATTCGGATGGTATGCATTTCCTGCTCTCATTAATTGAGGGTAAGGATGATAAAACAAAAATACAAAGCATCCAAACTGCTTGTTTTGGAAGGAAAGAAAGTTCTGTTCCGCCTGTTTTTCTGAGTCATTCTCATGGCCTGACAAGTGATTTCGAGTTTGTGACTGAGGTTTCCAGAACCTTTTTCATCACAGGACAGGTTTAGCGTTTTGCTGCATTAAAACAACCTGTTATATCCGGCATTTAAATTCCAAACCCATTTATTTAAATCATTATGCCTAATGAAAAGTAGGTTGTGGTCGTGTATTTCGTATTTTTTCTGAATTATTCTCAAACCAGACAAACCTTGTCCTGATTCAACACGTGGTAGGCTATGGTGTATAGCGTGTAATGGAGCCGTTAATGCCTCAGGAAAGAATAAACACCAATGACAAAAATACTGCTTGTGGATGACCATCCGGCAATCTGCTTTGCGCTCAAGGTGCTGCTGGAAAAAAATCCGGATTTTATCGTGACGACATCCTCCGGCGAGAACCTGCTGGCGCTGCTGCATCGGGAACAGCCGTCGCTGCTGATCCTCGATCTGGAACTCAAAAACGCTGACGGGCTGGATCTTCTCCCGCGTATCAAGCACCACTTCCCTGCGCTCAGGGTGCTGGTTTATACCAACCAGCCTGCGGGGATCTACGCACTGCGCACGCTGAAGGCCGGGGCGAGCGGGTTTATCAATAAAAGCCTGGCGCTGGAGCGCGTCGAGCCGGTTTGCCAGCTGCTGCTGGACGGCTATCACTGTTTCCCGGAAGAGACGTTCACGAAAATCGTCGAGGCTACTGAAATACAACATGATACCCGGGCGCTGCTGGCGAGTTTCTCCGATCGTGAAATCGCGGTGCTGAACTATCTGAAGCAGGGCAAAAGCAACAAGGAGATTGCCGACCGGCTGGCGCTCAGCAACAAAACCATCAGCACCTATAAGGCGCGAATGATGAAAAAAAGCGGCTTTGCGCATTTTGAACAACTTTTAGATCTTATTGACACTTCAGAGCCAGAGACGTGAGAGCCGTTACCTTTATCCTGTTTTTTTGTATTGCCTTTACCGTGTGCGCCGCGCAACCGGGGGAATCCCTTCGCCTGCTGGCGCGTAGCCATGAAAAGGTGATCGAGCCGGGACTCAGCGGTAGCGAATGGCGCTGGGTGCGCGAACACCGCAAAATCCGTCTGGCGGTCTGGGAGCCGATGATGCCCCCTTACGACATCACCACCGGGCTGAATGATTACGGTGGTATCAATGCGGATTTCACCGGGCTGGTGGCAGAAAACCTTGGCGTGGAGATCGAGGTGGTGCGTTATCCCACCTATGACGATGCCTTGTCAGCATTGCGGGCAGGCAAGGCGGATTTTATGCCTCAGGCAGGGGATAGCCAGCAACAACAGGGGCTGATGCTGAGTGTGCCCTACAGCGACAACATCCCGGTTGAAGTGGTGAATACCGATGCCTCGCCCGATGAGCCGGTGAAAAGGATCGCCGTTTCGCCTGTCTACAGCAGCAGTGACGTGCTGGCCCGTTATCCGGGGGCTGACATTGTGAATTTCTCCTCCACGCGGCATGCGCTGGAGGCGCTGGCGTTTCGCGAAATCGATCTGTTCTTCAGCGATGCGATCACCGCGCGCTATCTGGCGAGTCAGTCCAATTTAAGCAATCTCAGTATTCGTCCGGTGGCGGACACGTTCGAGGCGTCGGGATTCTCGTTCGCCGCGATGCCAAAGATGGCGGTCTGGATCGCGATCCTCAACAAGATGCTGACGGCGCTGCCGGAGAACGCGGGCGTGGAGATCCACCGTCGCTGGAGCGGGGGGATCCCGCTCTCCCTGAGCGAAGAGCCACCGCGTTACACCTCGCTCGAACATAAATGGATCAAAGAACATTCCCGGATCCGCGTCGCGGTGGCGCAGGATAACGCCCCCATTGCCTTTTTCAACGAGCGCGGGCAGCTGCGCGGCATCCTGGCGGATCTGCTGACCGCGCTTCGCCTGCGTACCGGGTTTACCTTTGAAATCCGCCGTTATCCCAGCCAGGCCGCCGCCTTCAGGGCCATTAATCGCGGAGAGGCCGAGTTGATTGCAGGCGTCACGCAGGAGGGGATCTGGCAGGCGGATCTCCTCACCACCCGAACCTGGTTGTATAACTCCTGGGTTATGGTTGGACGTGCGCTCCCGGGGAAGGAGGCGCTTCAGCCCCGTGTGGTGAGCCTGCGCGGTGAAGCGCCTGATGACTGGCTTGGCCGACAAAACAGCGGCCAGACGGCGAAGGTCGATACCTGGTGGCAGGGTTTTAACAGCGTGGTGAAGGATAAAAACGACATGATGGTGGTGCCGCTGATCATTGCCAACGCCCAGCTCACCCGCAAAGAATTTGCCTCACTGAAAATTCTTGCGAGCATCGATGCCGAACCGTTGCGCTTTGCCTTTGGCGCATCGCGGCAGGCCTGGCCTCTGATCACCATTCTGAATAAAGCGCTGATCAACATCCCGCCGGAAGATCTCCACGCTCTGACGCGCGGCAGCAATACGGGCAATGCGTTTGCCTCTGTGTCGACGTCGGCGCTGTCGATAACGTGGTTGGTGACGTTCACCGCCGCCGGTCTGGCCTTGCTGGCGCTGGTGGCAGGATGGATCTACCGTCGGCGGCGCATCCAACAGGCGCGCATCCGCAAGCTCATTCAGACGCTGCGTGCGGCGAAACAGCGCGCAGAGCGAGCCCGTCGGGGAAAAAGCGCCTTTCTGGCGACCATGAGCCATGAAATTCGCACGCCCGTCAGCGCCATTATCGGCATGCTGGAGCTGGTGATGAAACGTCCCGACCATGCCCCGCACAACCCGCAGTCGATACGGGTCGCCTGGGACGCGGCGCAATCGCTGTTGCTGCTTATCGGGAATATCCTGGATGTGGAGCGTATTGCGTCCGGCCGTCTGGTGCTCCGCCCGGAGCGCGCCTCGCTTCGAAACCTGATTGAAGGAACGGTGTCGCAGTTTGAGGGGCTGGCGGCGCAGAAATCATTGAAGCTGCTGCTGGAAATGGATACCGCCCTGAAAGGGGACGTATTGATCGATGTGATGCGTTTTCGTCAGATCGTCACCAACCTGCTGGGTAACGCCATTAAATTCACCGACCACGGTCAGGTGATGCTGCGGGCGCAGCCGCAATGGCAGAACGGCGAGTTTATGCTGCTGGAGCTGACAATAGCAGACACCGGCGAGGGGATTGATGCTGCGACGCAACAGCGTCTGTTCCAGCCTTTTAGTCAGGGTGAGAGCCGTACCCGGGCACAGGGCAGCGGGCTGGGGCTCTATATTTGCCGCCAGCTCGCGGACATGATGGACGGGGATCTTACACTGAATAGCGTGCCGGGTGAGGGGACAACGGTCACGGTGACGCTCAGGCTGCCCGTCATGGCCGCACTGCCAGAGAAAGAGATTAAAGCTTGTGTGCCACCCGGCAAACGCGCAGCCTTGACCATCATGGTGGTAGACGATAATCCGGTCGGGCGGATGCTACTTACCCAGCAGCTTGAGTGGCTGGGGCATGCGGTCACCCAGCACGACAGCCCGGCAAAGCTGCTTGAGAGCCTGGCAATCCGACAGCCGGACGCGGTGATCACCGACTGCAACATGCCCGAGATGAGTGGCTATGCCCTGTCGCGCATCATCAATGAACATTACCCCAGTGTCACGGTGTTTGGCATGACGGCGGACGCGCGTGAATCCGTGCGGGATGAGGCGCGGGAAGCAGGCATGCGCGACTGTATCTTCAAGCCGGTCACGCTGGTTGCGCTGGAAAATCTGCTTGCCCCTCTGGCCCCCTCCGGTAAATCGCCGGTTGCTTCGCCATATTCCATCACGCTCCCCCCAGCACTGCTGGACGGTGAGCATCTGGCAACGTTTCTGGATTTGCAGATAACCGTGCTGGAGGAGACGCTGGGCGATATTGCGCTGTGGCGAAAGGACCCCGGTACACCCTTGAAGGACGCGCTGCACCGACTGCGGGGCGGTATTCAACTGCTCGGTATGACGGCGCTTGAGGCGCGCTGTCTGGAGCAGGAGCAGGCTGCCGACAGCGGCGGCATCTGTCAGCTTGAGGAGGAGATTCAGGCATTAAGGGCTGCATTACAGCGCTGGCGCGAGACGGGACTACAACCGGGCGAGACCGTCCTACAGCAGAATGAGGACGGGCGTACAGCGTAAGCTTCCCGTCCGCCGGGGTACTCTTTTATTCGAGGACGTTCACATATAAAGGAGATATCCCGATGAAAAAACTCGTATCCGCCCTGGCCGTTATTGCCTCTGTTGGTATGTTCACCTCCGCCCAGGCGGCAGAAAGCTGCTCTGCCAAAGCCGCGGCACTGGAAAAAGAGATCCGTATCGCCCAGCAGTACGGTAATACCTACAAGGTCAACGGCCTGAAAAAAGCGCTGGCTGAAGTGAAAGCGCACTGCACCCCGGCAAGCGTACAGGCTGACGCGCAAAAAGAGGTGAAGAAGCTGGAGAAGAAACTGGCCGAGAAGCGCGAAGATATTGCCGAGGTTCAGGCCGATCTGCGTGAAGCGAAAGCCAAAGGCGACAGCAAGAAAGTGGCGAAATACCAGCGCAAACTGGCTGAAAAACAGAGCGATCTGAGCAGCATTCAGCAAGAGCTGAGCCGCGCACGCGCCGCGCTTGCCTCCCTGCAGAAATAACGCTTTTTTGTAAAACAGGTGAGGAGGCGTGAGCCTCCTCACCTTTTTGCGCTGCCTGCCATCATGATGCGACTCCATCTTCTCTGTTTTATGCTGCTGTTCGCCGTGGCAGAAAGTCGTGCGGCCAGCCAAAAGACGTGGGTGATCCTCAATAACCTCTATAAAGGGGCGATTTCGTTTGAGGTGTCTGACTCAGGGCCTTGCCTTAGCCAGCCGCTGATGGAGGAGTGGGGCGTACGTGACGCGGTGCTTGCGCGTCTGGTCTGGGATGCCAAAGGGTGCCTGACACCACAGTCTGCAGAGCAGTTTAACCTCAAATACTGGTATCGCCCGCAGGCGCAACTGCTGACGCTTCTGTTCCCGACAGACGCCATTAGCCCGCAGCAGAACGGCGTCAGCACCAGCCGCTGGGATGATGGCATCAACGCGCTGTTTATCAACTACCGTCTGGATGCGGATAACAGCCAGGCGCAGTATGACTGGGAGCGTTCCGGTACTGACGCCACGCTGAGCCTGGACAATGGCCTTAATGTGGGCCCCTGGCGTTTGCGTTATCAAAACACCTTCTGGCGTGAAAAAGAGGGACAACACGGTTCGTACACCAATGCGATGTCGCTCTGGCGCAGCATCACGCCGCTGCGTTCGCGTGTGACGCTGGGCGACGGCAATACCTCTTCAAATATGTTCGACAGCCTTGCGTTTTGCGGTGCATCGCTCGCCAGTGACGAGGCGATGTACCCTGATAGCTGGCGACCCTATTCCCCGTGGATCAACGGCTATGCCCGCACAGAGGCGGAAGTCACCATTCACCAGAACGGGGTACGTGTTTACCGTATTCACGTCCCGCCCGGGCCGTTTACCATTCGCGATTTTTATCCGCCGGACCCGGACGGCAACCTGGAACTGACGGTGCAGGAGAGCGACGGTACGGAGCGTACCCGCCTGCTGCCTTATTCCAGCATGCCCAATCTGGTGCATCACGGGCTCTTTAGCTACGAACTGGCCGCCGGTCGGTATAAGCCTTTTCACGGTATCGACAGGGACAAGGATCGCTTCTGGCAGAGTACGTTCTCGTGGGGAGTTGCCCCGCAAGTCACCGTGTTTGCCGGGCTGCAGCAAGGGGAGCACTATTTCAGCCAGGTCGCGGGTTTTGGCGCTAACCTCGGGCGGTGGGGAGCGTTTTCCGCAGATGTCAGCGCGGCTCGCTATACGCAAGAGGCGGAGACGCAACGGGGCAAGGTGTGGCGTCTGCGCTATGCCAAAGCGTTCTTTACAACCGAAACCAGCCTCACCGCTCAGCTCCAGTGGTATCCACGTAATGAACATTACCGGTCGCTGGAAGAAAAAATCACGCGGGCGGAGCTGCTGAGATACGGCTGGGACGATGACGTCACCCGGCGGGCGCTGCGCGGGCAGCTGGAGCTTAACCAGAATCTTGGCGAGGACGCCAGCCTGAGCCTGTCGTGGCACGGGTTGAAGTCACGTGAACCTGACGCAGGCAGCATGGGGATGACGCTGAGCCTGGATGCGACCTTACAGAACGTGGATGTCAGCCTGTACGGCGGTTATGAACGCTACGGTAAAAATCCGGATGAAACCACCGTGGGTATCAACATCAGTGTGCCTTTATCCCTTTGGGGGACGACGAGTAATGTCGGCTATATCACCGAGCTCGCCAGCCGGGGGGAAGATAGTCATGGAGTGAATGTGTACGGTTCGGCGTTGAGTGATTACAGCCTGCGTTACGATCTGCAGGCGACGCATACCGTACACCGCAATGATGAGTTGTCTGCGAGCCTGGGCTATCAGTACAACGCGGGCGAGCTGAACCTCAGTATGGTACGCGGGGGAACGCGCCGTGATTATCATGCCGACACCAGCGGCAGCATTCTGGTACACGCAGGCGGCGTGACGCTTGGCCAACAGCTCGGCAGCACCGCTGCGCTGGTGGACGTGCCGGACTCGCCTGGCATTGGCTTCTATAACCAGTTTGGCTCCACAACCAATGCCAGAGGTGAGCTGCTGGTGAGTTACTTAACGCCATGGCGAGTGAACCGCATTACGGTCGATAGCCTCAGCTTGCCGGAAAACACCGCGCTGGATGTGACGGAACTGGAATCGGTGCCCACCGATGGCGCGATTGTCCTGCTGCGTTTTCCCCAACCGGTAACCGATTGAAATAAAAATAAACAGGACAAAAAGCGAGACAAATCCCTACGTAAAATTACCAGGTAAAACGCGTATTCATCCTAATAGTTTGCCCTTTCGGGACTGCTTATGATTCGTCTCACTGACTGTTTTTCAATGGAGTGTAGATGAAGATGAAAGCAATTTTAATCGCCCTGCCTGTGGCGATGATCCCGGCTACCGTTCTGGCAGCAAATACGGAAGAAGGGTATTACGGTTCGGCAAAATACCTGCAGATTGAACAGCGTGCGAAAGAGATGGATACCAGCGCGCGTCCGGGTGTCGGGCAGTTTGTGGGCGGTAAAGAGAAAGAGCATTTTGGCGGCGCGGCGATTGCCGCAGGTTACCAGTTCGGTAACGGCTGGCGTACCGAAGGTGAATACACCTTTAAACAAAAAACGGAGTACACCAGCGGCTCCAGCACATTCGCGAACAGCTTTAACCACCTGCAGACCGAAACTGAACGTCTGATGCTGAATGTCTACCGCGATTATGAACTCGGCTATGGTGTCTCTGTTTACGGAACCGCAGGGCTTGGCGTGAGCAAGATCAAAGCGGGCGGCTGGCAGGGTAACGCCGGACGTGAATACGCCTCGACCACCCAAAGCAACCTGACCTACGCGTTAGGAGCGGGCGTAAGCTACACGCCGGTTGAGCGTCTGTATGTCGATCTGGGCTATCGCTATATCGATATGGGCAAGATCGAAAGCGGATATAACAATTTCACTAACGCGCGCGGCTTAAAAGACGAGCAGATGAAAGCGCATATTGTCTCTAACGAATTTACGCTGGGTATGCGTTACGTGTTTTAACCTGTTGTGACCGTCACTGCTTTAAAACAGGGCCAACACCGTGGGAGTGCGGGGTTGGCTTTTTTATTGCGCAAACAAAAAAGCCACTCATATGAGTAGCTTAATTATATGATTCTAAAGCTAAAATTTGGTGGCCCCTGCTGGTCTTGAACCAGCGACCAAGCGATTATGAGTTAGGGCGCAACTTCTTACCTAAAAATACTTATCTATAATTTTCAGTTGCTTAATGCCTTTTAATTTACTGTATAAATAACCAGAAATACTCTAAAATACTCGTTTGCGGTATCCTATAGGTATCCTAGAGCAAAACAAGCGATTATCAGGATACCCTGATCGCTTGGTATGGAGTGTTTGTGGAAACATTCAAGTTCACGAAAGCAAAACTCGAAAGCCTGCCCCCTGCAGAACGTGGCCAGGTGGAGTATGGTGATACCGTTGTTAACGGATTACGACTCCGGGTGGGGATAAGTGGCGCGAAGAGCTTTTGTATCTCCAGAAAACGTAATGGCAAATTTATACGGGCCACTTTAGGCAGATTTCCCGATCTTACTATTGATAATGCCAGGGCAAAGGCTCTCGAACTGCTGGGAGACGTAGCAACTACAGGCAGAAACCCTAACGTCGAAAAGCGCATCAATGAGAAGGCTTTGGTTACGCTTAATGATGCGCTGGACACCTATATCAAAAGCCGTGATGAACGGTTAAGCACCGATACAGCAAAACAGTATCGTTCCATCCTGCAAAATTTCTCTGGTGACTGGATGAAACAACCAATCGCCTCTATCAGCCGTGAACGGGTGGAAAGCAGACACAAAGCAGTTACTGATGGTTCCGTGTGGTTTGGTGCTGATAAATCAACGCTCCGCGCAGGGGTCGGAACCGGCAGTAAAGCACAGGCCGATCTCTGGGCTAGGGTGCTTCGTGCCATATACCGCTTCGCGCACGATCATTACCGTGACGATGAAGGGAAAACGCTACTTCCGGACCCGCCTACAATGGTACTGAGCACAAAGCGCAAATGGCATGGTACTGTGAGGAAGACTGAACGTATCCGCACCAATGAGCTTGGCAGGTGGTTTAACGCCTTATCGTCCGTGCGAGATTTTGCCGAACAGGGGCGCGATGATATAGCAGCGGCGGTTTGTGATGCTGTGGAAATGGCAATTTTTACCGGACTGCGTAAGTCTGAAATTTTAGAGCTTAGCTGGGATAGAGTTAATCTTGGAGGCCGATATTTTTGGATTGATACCACAAAGAACGGTGATCCGCTTGAACTCCCCATTACTGAAACTCTACTGAAATTATTTCGCCGCCGAGCCAAGATGAAAGCGGCAGATGGATTATTGGTTTTTCCTGGTGATAAAGGTGTCATTAAAGAGTACAGGCACATTATCGATCGCATAAGTGCTGCCACCGTGCCAGACCCAAACCCAGACCTGCTAAAACCCATCCCTTTCAAATGGCATGACGGCCGCCGAACCTTCGGCACCGTGGCTGAGCTGGTGGGGGTTGGTAATTATATCCTGAAACGCCTGCTCAACCACCGAACGATGAGAAGCGCTGATGTTACCCAGGGCTATCTGCATTTCAGTGCTGATGAGCTGATGGAGCCAGCTTCAAGAATAGAAAGGGCAATACTCGAACACGCCGGGATCATTGAGAGTAAAAAATCTCTGGATGCGAAGTTATTAATTGCTCTTGAAGGTCTGAGCGAAGAAGAAAAACGCCGACTCATTTTTGATTTATCCAAAAATATTAAGGTTTCTGAAAATGAATAGACAAATTGAACTCTCTGAGCAAATCAATAAATCATTTATTGAGGCTACTGATAAAATGAGCCAAGATGACAAACTGTCTCTTTATCAGGCTATTATGGATGGAAATAAAGATTTTGAGCGTGAAATTTTAAAAAAATACAATTATGCAACTGTAACGCCAGTTGAAAACATCATGAGTGATGATGATGCAGAGGCATTAGCCAGTTCTCTATTGAAAGATGAGGAAGGCGTTTTTAATGAGATGAATGATCTTTTTGAGTCTGCAAGCAAAGAATATTGGGAAAATGCAGAACGAATGAACGCCTTACCTCTGGAACAGGCTGATAAAATACTTAATCATGCCAGAGAACTGCAGTCATCCTTCAAAGAAAAAGAGCATGTTAATGCTGTACTACATGGTATCTATGGGGAAAATTCCTCAACTATCGTGAAGGCTGCAATCATTGCCGACCTTATTGGGTGTTTGGATTTGAGAAATGACCTGATGGTTTTATTTAATTCCATGGTAGAGAATGCCCACAATAGCAAGGCTATGGATATTTATAAGAAGAAAAAGATAATCAGCGAGGATAGAAGTTTAGCTAAAAAGGGTAAAACAAATAGGCACCATGCTACGGCCTTAAAAATTGCTTCCGATACATGGGTAAAATATCCAAATGCTAGCCTTGCGGGGCTTTCAGAAGATATCTCTGCACATTTGAGAAAATCATGGAAAGACGTGCCAGTGGCTGGGACAGTAGAGAAATGGTTAAAAGATTCTGGGTTGAATCCATCTGTTAAACCAAAAAATAGAAATTATGAGTTAATCGTATCAGTGGAGGGGTAAATCTCGTTTTACACCCTCTTAACTTGTAACCTAAGGAGTGAACCAGATATAAGTGTCCATATCTGGTTTCACTTTCTCCCCAAGTATATATATCAACAATAAAGTATCACCACTGTTAAGCAGAAATACATGGTGATATATATGCGTTTAATTACTTCCTCTGCCCAGCTGGAGCGCTTAACCCGAGCCGAAGCTGCGGCCTACCTTGGAGTTAACACTCAAACCCTTGCCAATTGGGCTCACACCGGAAAAGTGGGAATCCCGCACCATAAGGTTGGGCGCAAGGTTATTTACATGAGGTCAGATCTTGATAGCTATCTGGCATCAACCCGCCGCACGCAAACAGCCTGAGGATCAGCATGGGAAAATTACCTGAGCTTGTCCCGGTTAAAGCGGGAAGTATCAACGGGCAACCAGTTTCACTTGTGAGCGCGAAGCGCCTTCACTCTTTTCTAGATGTGAGACGGGATTTCACAAACTGGATAAAAGGTCGCATTAACCAGTATGGGTTTGCTGAAAATGTTGATTATCTGGTTTACGCCAGTTCTGGCGAAAACCCACTTGGTGGCCGCCCATCAGTTGATTACCTGATCACCATTGATATGGGTAAAGAACTGGCGATGGTAGAACGTAATGATAAAGGGCGAGAGGTTAGGCGATATTTCATCGACTGCGAACGCCAGGCAAAAACTAAATCCGTAATACCAGAATCACTACCTGAAGCGCTACGCCTTGCTGCTGATATGGCTGAAAAAGCCATAAAACTGCAAACCAAATTCATGGTCGTTGCGCCTAAGGTAGATTTTGCTGATCGCGTTGCTGATATCAGCAAAGGTATATCAATCCCTAACTATGCCAAAGCGGTAGGTGTTGGTCCGCTGAAGCTTTTTGAGTGGATGCGTCAGCAGGGAATACTCATCACTGGTGGCCAGCGCCATAACCTTCCAATGCAGCGTTATATCGATAGTGGATATTTTGCCGTTCGCCAGGGCACATATGAAACGAACGGTGAAATAAGAGCCTCATTTACGACAATGCTTTCTGGGAAAGGAGAGCTGTGGTTAACGAAAAAGTTGATAGCAGGTGGGATATTGCCGGAGGTGCCAGGTGCAGACGCATAATAAAACAAAAGCGGCCATGCAGGGCCGCCAATGTCACTACCAAATAATTCAGCATGGACAGAATACCAGGGTTAAAGCTGGTGGTCAAAAAGGTAGCCTGCGCACTTTTAAGCCAGCTTTTTTTGATCAAGTTTTAGGTTCTTCTTTGGCTTGCTTGCGTAAACGGCGTTTGATCTCATTTTCCAGGGCAGTAATAACAAACTGCCCTGTGCTTTCACCATCAATTTTTAATATCTCTACATTTTCAGCTATTTGGTGTGGGACACGAACATCGAATCTTTTGGATTTTGCGTTAATAGATTTGGTTGCCATTACTCAAGTCCTTGATATTAGGTGTCCGACAATAATATACGAAAAAAAGGCTATGGCAACACTTGACGTGTCCGACACCTGTAAATACCATGTGTCCGACACTTGGATTTTGCTTACGAGCAAAAACAGCGAAGCCCGAAGGTGCTACCAACACCAACGGGCCTCTGACCACAAACCGTTATCAGAGGTAACGATCATGGCTGAATTACAGCATAACCAAACTGAGAAAAAATTTACATGGCGTTTTTTGGCACTTAACCGCCATGACAAAAAAGCCAAGCCCTGCCGTCTGTCTGTTGAGGCGGCAACAGAACGTGAGGCCCGTCTCATTCTGGCCCCCCATTTCATTCTTTCTTTTGCAGCACGCCTGCCAGTATCGGAGGTGTGCCATGCGTAATATGTCGAGCCAACCTATTACCTCTCTCGCTTGCGAGCTGGCTGCTTTGCTAATGGTTGTTGAAGAGTGCGAAGTCGATCCTGTTGGCCGTGAAAATCTGATCAGCTTGGCAAGGCGTGTCTCTGACAACTTGGCCGCAACCATGGTCGAGCAAGGTTCGAAAGGGGGTAAAAATGCGTGATATCTATCATCAGTTGGCGAAAAGTGCCCCTGATTTTAAAAATTTCACTGATGAGGCCCTGGCTGAATCCAGCGATTTGTACGCTTCCTGGGCATTTGCCATTAATAGTGCGCTCACGCTGATTGGCAATCTGGCTTTCGACGCAACCAATGCAGAAGATTATTCAGATGAAGATGCCCGCCGTGACTTGATTTTGGTAAGCCATGCGCTGCGTCACCTCCCAAGAATGGCACAGGCGCTTAATCAGAGCAGTGATGCAGCTGATTATGAGCGCGGCCAGCGTAAAAAGCGGGAGGGAAACCATGATTAATCAGGTGAAGTTTAGCGAGCTGGAAAACCGTGTCGATTTACTGGTGAACCGTGTGTTGGAGTTAGAACAGCAGGTACGCACACTTAGAGAAAGCCAGGGAGGGGATATCCCTCCAGGTATGATTTCCGTCGCCACGCTGGCGGCTGAGTTCGGCATATCGACCAAAAAAGCCGAAGAGCTGGCAAAAAACACGGGCGTGATGCTGGTCAGAATGAAAGCTGGTGGCTTTATCGCGCCTGATAGCAAATTCAGAGAGGTGGCGAGGCAGGTTCTGCGCAGCGCTAAGCGCAAATATGGATCGGCGTACTGGTATCACCCATTACTTGGCAAATTTCAGATGAGCGGAGGTATCCCACAATGACCGATATTTTTGAAGTGCTGGGGCCATTGTTCCGCAAACTGACCGAAACCGTTATTGCTCATCAGATAGTGGAAACCGGTTCGGCAACACTGCTGGTGGAAAGTGATAAGTATATGGCCCGCTATCGCTTCACGCTGGAACCAGTAGCCACTTATAACGTGCTGGCGAAATTCATGATCTTCGGTTGTGTAGAAGAATTTGGCCAGGGTGAGGGCTTAACCCGGTTGCGCGATATTCTGCTGACCTGCTTTACCGACGATGGCGATATTAGCGAAATGGGGTTGCAGATAGTGAAAAGCTGCCACCTTGAATACCTGCATGAAGACTTGGAAGCGGAGATTTCCAATAAGGTGCTGCACTGATGAAGATGAAAAACGCCCCGAACATTAAGTGTCTGCCAAAGGATAAATTTACTGAGGCGATTATTTTTGCGGGTGATGATGCGTATTCGCACGCGCAGCACTGGATAGAGAGCGAGGGGAAAAGGGCGGGGGATGATGTACCGCCCGTGTATCTGGGTAAAAAGCAGCTGGAGGAGCTTGAAAGACTAAATATCATTGATCAAGGTCGCCGCTGCGTCCGTGTGATCCGCGCTGGTGAGCTTTCAGAAACACAGGTAAGCACCATAGCTACCAAACTGGCGCTGTCTGATGTGAAAGAGGCACGTTTGTTTAATGGAATGTTTGAGCCTCTGCCAAAAGAGAACTGGACGGACATACTCCCACGGCTTAGGGAACAGGTTGAGCGCGGGGAAAGTATTGTGGTGAATCTACCCGTGAGAAAACGGGAACCGAAGCCTGAACCGGGTGATGAACTCAAACCCCGTGTTGAGAGCCGTAACGATGGCCTGTACTGGATCACGCCAAAGGTGGATAAGGACAGCGGCGAAATCATCAATAACGAAACATGGCTGTGTTCGCCGCTTGAGGTGGTGGGTTCCGGTAGTGACGGGGCCGAGCGCTATCTAGTTTTACGCTGGCGTTCGCCACGTGGCCATGAAGATATTACCAGGGCGATACCATGTGCTGATATCGGTGAACGTGACGGCTGGCGTTCTCTTAAAGCTGGTGGGGTAAACGTAACGACTAAAAGTACATTCCGGGCAATTCTTGCCGACTGGCTACAGCAATGTGGTGCAGGGAAGGAATGGATCATCAGCCATACCACCGGCTGGCATCACGGCGCATACATCATGCCAGATGGTGAAGTGATCGGTGATCCAGAAATGCCTATTCTCTTCAACGGTCGTAGCGCGGCATCTTCCGGTTATGCCGTTGCCGGTACTGCTGAGAGCTGGCGGGATTCAGTGGCATATCTGGCCGAGGGTAATCCATCGATGATGCTTGGTGTGGCTGCGGCATTATCTGCACCGCTTATCGGGCTGGTGGGGGCTGATGGTTTCGGTGTCCATTTGTTTGAGCAGTCGAGTGCCGGTAAGACCACCACCGCCAATATTGCGAGTAGCCTGTGGGGAGAGCCCGACGCTCTGCGGTTGACCTGGTACGGTACTGCGCTTGGTATCGCCAACGAGGCAGAAGCGCATAATGACAGCCTGTTACCACTTGATGAGGTAGGGCAGGGAAGTAGTGCCAAAGATGTTGCCACTTCTGCTTACACCTTGTTTAACGGGGCTGGAAAGCTGCAAGGGGCTAAAGAGGGCGGCAACCGTGAGTTAAAGCGCTGGCGCACTGTGGCGATCAGCACAGGAGAGATGGATATTGAAACATTCCTGGCTGCTGGTGGAATTAGGGTAAAGGCTGGGCAGTTGGTGCGCTTGCTGAATATCCCTATGGAGAAATCCACGAACTTTAATGGGCTGCCTAACGGAAAGGCCCACGCCGATGCACTGAAAGAGGCATGGATTGATAACCACGGTGCAGCAGGGCGCGAGTGGGTCAAATGGCTGGCAACCCACCAGCAGGAGGCTAAACAGGCCGTGCGGGATGCCCAGACTCGCTGGCGCAGTCTTATTCCGGCTGATTATGGTGAGCAGGTACACCGTGTGGCTGAACGCTTCGCCATTCTTGAGGCTGCGCTAGTAACTGGTTCTCCGATCACTGGCTGGAGCGAGCAAGCCAGCCGGGATGCAATCCAGCATAGCTTCAATGCCTGGGTAAAAGAGTTCGGAACAGGTAACAAAGAACACCAGCAGATCATTGAGCAGTGCGAGGCCTTTCTGAACGCGCATGGTCTGAGCCGCTATGCTCCGCTGCCATACTGTCCGTCAGATATGCCTATACGCGATATGGCTGGCTACCGCGAAAGGGGCAAGCATGATGATTCGCCAATGGTGTTTTATACCTTCCCTTCTGCGTTCGAAAAGGAGATGGCGCAGGGATTCAATGCGAAGCAGTTCGCAAGAGTCCTGGCTGAATCTGGAATGTTGACACCACCTGCAAGCGGCAGGGGATACCAGCGTAAATCACCGCGTATTGATGGGAGACAGATTAACGTTTACGTCATTCAGTACCAGCAGGAGGGAGCAGAAGAATAATTACACGTGAGGGTTTATTTTGTTGGTTCAGTTGGTTCAGTTTCTTTTGGTTGTGTTCATATGGCTGTTTTATATGGTTTTAATGTCAAAAAAATGAACCAACACTGAACTAACAAATAGCAGTTTTGAACCAACAAACGGGCAATTTGAACCAACATTTTAGAACCTCATGGACTGAACCAACATGAAAATGCCCAATGTTGGTTCAAATAGGGGCTTTGTTGGTTCACCTATCTGAAAATAATCCTTATAAAACAATGCTATTTACACCTTGAACCAACTGAACCAACTGAACCAACATAGTTTTGTTTCTATACACAAAAAATAGAGGGTGTTATGAATATGAAAAGCAGTGACGACCTTGTTTATTCGAAGGTGCTGATCCAGAAACTGGTTGAGCATAAAGATATGTTTGGGGTTCCAGACAGCAAAACAGATTTGCAGCTTATGCCGCTTAGTGAATACCGGGAACTGGTGAAGCGAGAGGCTTACTTTTTTGTGGATCACAATGGATTTCTGCGTCACCAATTCTCTGGTGATGTTATGGCCGCGAGTAAAGAGCAGTTGAATATCCTTATCGAGGAACTTAAAGCAAAGCGAGAGCTGCTTGATGATGCTCTGGATTGCGCTAAGGAATAATTTTGTAAATTATTTATACTCATGCTTACTCATTCTTACCCCTGTCTCTGATGGGGGTTTTCTTTATATTTTTCATGTATATCTTGAAGAGTGGCACTCAGACGTGAGCCGCCACTGGCCGTTAAATCAAGCTGTAGCGAGTACAGCCTGAGAGATTCAGCAAAAGGTTTAACGGCCTCCCTTCCCGAGCTGGTTTCACGTCTCAACTTTCATTGTCACGAGAAACCATTCATGAAAAAACTGTTTGAACTGCGTCAGCAGAAAACCGCCCTCAAAAACGAAATGCGCTCAATGATCACCACTGCTGATGGTGAGAAACGTAGCCTGACCGATGAGGAAGGCAAAAAATTCGATGAGCTGCGCGCTCAGGCAGATGCGCTGGAAATTGAAATCAGCCGCCTTGAAGCCGTGCAGGAAGAAGAGCGTAATCTGCCTGGCACATCAATGACCGGTAAAAGCGTCACCAACGACGAGCTCCGCACCTATATCCTGACCGGTGAACGCCGCGCACTCTCCACCGCCGTTGGCGCTGATGGTGGCTATACCGTTATCCCTGAGCTGGACAAAGAAGTAATGCGCCAGATGCAGGACGACAGCGTTATGCGTCAGATCGCCACGGTGCGCACCACCAAATCCAATGAGTACAAAAAACTTGTGTCTGTTGGCGGTGCCGCAGTGAATCACGCCTCTGAAGGTGACAAGCGTACCGAAACGGCCACGCCGAAGCTGGAAGAAGTCGAAATCAAGCTGAATACCATCTATGCCTATCCGAAAACCACCCAGGAGATTCTCGACTTCTCCGAGGTGGATATTCTGGGCTGGCTCACCTCTGAAATCTCTGACACGTTCACCGCCACTGAAGATGAAGATTTTGTCAGCGGCGATGGCGTGAAGAAGGCTAAAGGCTTCCTGAGCTATCCGCGTGCAGCAACCGGCGATAAAACCCGTCCGTTCGGCACGCTGGAAAAAATGGTCACTGCCGGTGCTGCGCCGACCGCTGATGAGCTTATCGATCTGCTGTTTAAGCTGAAGTCCAAGTATCGCAAAAATGCGGTGTGGGTGATGAACTCAGGCTCCGCAGCAGCACTGCAGAAGCTGAAGAACGGCAACGGTGATTACATCTGGCGCGACCGTCTGGTAGCGGGTTCCCCTGACACTCTGCTGGGCCGTCCGGTGTACTACCTCGAAAATCTGTCTGACGCTGCAGCCGGTGAGCCGGTGCTGGCCGTGGGTGACTTCAAGCGCGGTTACTACGTTGTGGATCACACTACCGGCGTGCGTACCCGCCCGGACAACATCACGGAGCCGGGCTTCTACAAGGTGAACACCGATAAATATGTCGGTGGCGGCGTAGTGGACTCCAACGCAATCAAAGTGCTGGAAATCGCTGGCTCAGGTTCCTGATCCAGTTAACGAGGGGCTTTAGCCCCTTTTCAGCCTTTGTGGAGTCCAGTAATGAAAACTATCGATTTTGAAATCCGCACTACCGAAGTGAGCGCCAGCAACAAAAAGCTGGTGGGCTATGCGGTGCGCTGGAACAGTCTTTCAGAAGTGATCTGGGACGAGTTCCGCGAGCAGTTTGCGCCGGGTGCGTTTAAAGACAGCCTGGCATCCGGTAGCGATGTGCGTGCGCTGTACGAGCATAACTATACCCAGCTGCTGGGCCGCACTAAATCCGGCACGCTGGTGCTGTCCGAAGACGATACCGGACTGCGCTTTGAGCTGACCCCGCCGAATACCCAGCTTGGCAACGATGTGCTGGAGCTGGTGGAGCGCGGGGATATCTCCGGCATGAGCTTTGGTTTCCGGGCGCTGAAAGAGGCGTGGGATATTGCTCAGTCTCCATATCTGCGCACTGTTACCGCTGCTGAACTGCGGGAGATTACCGTTACCTCTATGCCTGCTTATCCTGAGTCTGGCGTGGAAATCGCGCATCGTTCGCTTTTCTCCCAACATCCTGAACTGCGCCGCGCTGGCGATAACCGTCGCCGCTGGGCTGAATTAGCGGGGCTCTGATATGTGGAATATCTGGCCGTTTGGCCGTAAGTCTGAACCCTCTGAGCAGCGCAGCATGACCATTGATGAATTTCTGGCGATGGCAGGGATTCCAAATACCGGATCAGGCGAGTATGTGTCTGCGGGTACTGCGGAATCTCTGCCGGCGGTCATGAACGCCGTATCAGTTATCAGTGAGGCGGTAGCAACAATGCCCTGCTATCTCTACCGCGTCCGTAATGATAATGGTCGTGAGGCGCGAGAATGGCTGAGCAATCACCCGGTGGATTTTCTCCTTAACGAGCAGCCGAACGACTGCCAGACGCCTTACCAGTTTAAACGCACGATGATGCGCCACTGCCTGCTGAACGGTAACGCCTATGCGGTGATCCAGTGGGGCCGTGACGGCCAGCCGCAATCCCTGCATCCGTATGCGCCGGGGGCGGTTGTTCCTGAGCGTATCGGCCAGCATAAGTACAAATACACCGTTACTGAGCCGTTTACCGGTGCTGTGCGCACCTACCTGCAGGAAGAGATTCTGCACCTGCGTTACTCCACCGATGATGGCTTTCTGGGGCGCTCGCCGATCACCATCTGCCGTGAAGCTCTGGGGTTAGGTCTGGCCCAGCAGCGCCACGGATCCAGTGTGATGAAAAATGGCCTTATGGCCTCTTCAGTCGTAAAAACAAGCGAATGGTTTGACGATATCAAAGGCAAAAAGGCGATGGATGCGCTTGAGCGCTACAAAGGCGCTAAGAATGCCGGGAAGACGCCTATTTTAGAGGGCGGAATGGACTTCCAGCAGTTGGGAATGAGCAATCAGGATGCTGAATGGCTGGCCTCCCGTCGATTCACCATCGAAGACATTGCACGCATGTTCAACGTGTCGCCCATCTTCCTGCAGGAATACAGCAACAGCACCTACAGCAATTTCAGCGAAGCGAGCCGCGCCTTTCTCACCATGACAATGCGCCCGTGGCTGGCAAACTTCGAACAACAAATCAAATCTTCGCTGCTGGTGGCCTCCCCCGTTCCGGGAACCCGCTATCAGGTGGAGTTTGACTCTGCTGATCTTCTCCGTGCTACGCCAACCGACCGTTACGCCACTTATGAGCGCGGCATCAAGAACGGGATTATGAACCCGAACGAAGCCCGCGAGCGTGAGGGGATGCCACCGCGTGAAGGTGGTGACGAGTTCAGCCAGGCATGGAAGCAGGAAGTGAAAATCAGTAGCGATAAGGGGGAAGAACAGTGAGAGCGGGAAGTATGAAACGCCGGGTGACGGTGCAGAACTATGTATCCAGACAGTCGCCATCAGGCCAGGTAATTAAAGAATGGAAAGACCTGTGTACGGTATGGGCTGATATCGCTGACGTGAGTGGTAAAGAGATAATTGCATCCGGCGCGATCATGAACCAAATCACCACCCGCATCTGGATCCGTTACCGCCCCGACATCCTGGCCGGTTTTCGCCTTCTGTGGCGCTCACCCAATGCCCGCGGAATGGCCTATTCGGTTGATGCTGTTATTCCCGACAAAGACCATACCCGGCTTGAGTTGCTCTGTAAGGGAGGGATTTTTAATGGTTGATCTGATCACCCTGGCAGAAGCAAAGCTGCACTGCCGTATTGATGATGATTATGAAGATGCGCTCATTCAGGCGTACATAGCTGCGGCGATAGAGGTCTGCCAGAAGCATATCGGCAAGCGATTTGATAACGGTCTGGAGTTCACCCCTGCTATCAAGATCGGCTGTCTGATGTACGTTTCTCAGCTGTATGAGTACCGCACGATGATTGGTGAAACCGATGCCAAAGAGATACCGATGGCTGTCTCTGCTTTGTGGTCTGTCTACCGTGATGTGGGGGTGTACTGATGCCGTGGCAGCCAATGCGCCGGTGCACCGAGCCGGGATGTAATAAGCGTGTTAAGTCCGGCAAGTGTGACGAGCATAAGCGAGAAGCGTGGCGGGCAGAGGATGCCAGGCGCGGCCACCGCCGCGCCCGTGGTTACTCAGTCTCATGGGAGAAGTACCGCGCTCAGTACCTTAAGCGCTATCCGCTGTGCGTTGAGTGTCAGAAGCTGGGCCTCTACGTTCCCGCAAAGATTGTCGATCACATCATTCCTATCAACGGCGGTGATGATGTTCTGTTCTGGCCTGAGTGGAATCATCAGCCGTTATGCCAGGCGCATCATAACCAGAAGACCACACAGCAAGACCCAACTACCAAAGCGAAGCGTAAAGCAGGGCTGTACCGCGAGCAGGAAGAGAGTGCAGCAGAGCGCAATAAGTGGATGTATGAGGCCCGCAATGAATGAGAAAGACGTGGTGAATCTGTATCGATCATTGATGCGATGCCGTGATGGCTTCATGAAGGGGCGCACCACACGCGATGAGCGCCAGCCAGTGAAGCGCAGGAGCGAGCGTGAGCGGGAGGTGATGGAATGCTTCCGCAACCGCTGACAGGCCGCATGGACGGGGTGGGGGAGGTTTTAAAGACAAAGCCCCTGCTGCAAGGCACCGCCTGCCCCCTCAAATTTTTACGCACGGTGATTTTTTTGAAAATAAAACGCGATGGAAACGAGAAATTTTTATGGCAAGACCACCCAAACCGCCAGCCTACCTTGATGAGTTAGCCGCGCAGCAGTGGAAAGCGAAGGCAAAGCAACTGGCCGAACGCGGGGATCTGACTCCCGCCGACTGGAACAACCTTGAGCTTTTTTGCGTCAACTATTCGATGTACCGCAAAGCAGTGGAAGACCTTGCCAGCCGTGGATTCAGCATTGTTAACAGCCAGGGCGGCGAGAGCCGAAATCCGGCACTGAGCGCAAAGGCCGACGCTGAAAAAATCATGATTAAAATGTCGTCGCTGCTGGGCTTTGATCCGGTAAGCCGCCGCCGTAACCCGGTAGAAACCGAAGAGGAAGACGAGCTTGACCGTCTGGAATGAGTACGCAAATGCGATAAAAACGGGCGAAATTCCGGCCTGTAAGCGCGTAAAACAGGCCGTGGAAAGGTACTTTTCAGACCTGAATGACCCCCGTTATGAGTTCGATACGGCGACCGTAGAGCGGTTTATTGCGTTCTCCCGGCTCTGTCCTCACGTCAAAGGCCCGTTGCGCGGTCAGCCTATCGATCTGGAGCCGTGGCAGCAGTTCGCCTTTGCTAACCTGCTGGGCTTTAAGGTCAGGGAATCAGGCCGCCGCAAGTACAGCAGCGCCTTTATTGAAGTGCCGCGCAAGAATGCCAAATCCACCGTAGCCGCCATGCTGGCCAACTGGTTTCTGGTGATGGAGAGGGGCCAGCAGGATATTTACACGGCGGCGGTGAGCCGGGATCAGGCCCGTATTGTATTCGACGATGCCCGCCAGATGTGCCTGCTGTCAAAGCCGCTGAAAAAGCGCGTCAATATTCAGGCCCACAAGGTCATTTTCCCGAAGAGCAACAGCCTGTTAAAGCCGCTGGCGGCGAAAGCGGCAACCATTGAGGGAACCAACCCCAGCCTGGCGATTGTCGATGAATACCACCTTCACCCGGATAACGGTGTTTATTCCGCACTTGAGCTGGGCATGGGTGCACGTCCGGAGGCGGTTCTGTTCGCCATCACTACCGCCGGAAGTAACGTTGTCTCCGCCTGTAAACAGCATTACGACTACTGCTGCCAGATTCTGGCCGGGGAAGAGAGCAACGATTCTCTGTTTGTCCTGATCTACGAGCTGGACGACGAAAGCGAGGTTGAACAGCCGGAAATGTGGATCAAGGCTAACCCTAATCTGCATGTATCCGTTGACGCAGCGAAACTGGAATCCACGATTCAGAAAGCGCGGGGCATACCGTCGCAGTGGGTGGAAATGCTGACCAAACGTTTCAATATCTGGTGTCAGGGCTCCACGCCATGGATGGGTGCCGGCGCATGGGATGCCTGTGCGCTCGACTATACCGAAGACGATCTGACCGGAATGGAGTGCTACGCCGGATTTGACCTATCCTCTACCAGCGACATTACCAGCGTGAGTTACGCTTTCCCGTTCGACAGGGAGATCCGCCTGCTGACCCGCCATTATCTGCCGGAAGCGCAGCTGCTTAACGTCGCCAACAAAAACCGCGCCATCTACCGCCAGTGGGTGAAAGCGGGCTGGATACGCACCACGCCCGGCGACTGTATCGACTATGACCGCATCCGTGACGATATTCTGCGCGACGCTGAAACCTTCAATATCAGGCTGGTGGGCTTTGATACGTGGAACGCCACGCATCTGCGTACTCAGCTGCAGGGGGCGGGCCTCGATGTGGAGCCGTTCCCGCAAACCTATCTTAAATTCAGTCCAGTGGCGAAATCCTTTGAGGTGTTCGTTAACCGTAAAGTGGTGCGCCATCGGGGCGATCCAGTTCTGGCCTGGGCGATTGGTAACGTGGTGATGGAGTCAGACGCTAACGCCAACATCAAGCCCAATAAGAAAAAATCCTCCAACAAGATAGACCCGGCAGTCTCGGCGCTGATGGCGTTCGGTACCTTCCAGGCTGAGTATGAGGATTTTGCTTTCGACATGAGCGACAGCCACAAACAGCGGCTGGCGACATTTAACGGTATCTGACAGGAGTAGAACGATGAATACAGCTAACAATGAAACACTTGCTACCATCCGTATGTTTGGCCCTCTCGGCAAGATTTTCGGGAAAACTCATCAACGTCTGATACGGACTACGCATGAGGCTTTCCGGGCTCTGGCAGCAACGATCCCTGGATTCGAAAAATACATGAATACAAGCAAGGCTCGAGGTTTAACGTATGCGATTTATGTCGGGAAAAAGAATATTGGAGAAAATGATCTGGAGTTTCCCAACAATGGGCGCGAGATTCATATCGTGCCTGTGTTAATCGGCAGCAAAAAAGCAGGGGTGCTGCAAACTATTCTCGGCGCGGTGCTGGTAGTGGTAGGGGCAATTGGGGTTACATTTGGTCAGGCGTGGGGCGGTGGTACATGGGGGCCGGTTGCATGGAAGCTTGGCGCAGCCATGATTGCTGGTGGAATTGTACAAATGCTATCCCCTCAGCCCACGGGCTTAGCCAGCAAACAGGATGCCGATAACAAGGCTTCATACGCATTTGGCGGCGTTACTAATACTGCTGCGCAAGGTTATCCGGTACCCTTGGCTTATGGTAAGCGCCGCATCGGTGGTGCGATCATCTCTGCTGGCATCTACGTAGAGGATAAATTATGACAGAAGCAACTCAGCTTTGGCCTGAAGGTGAGACATTTACCCGTGAGGTCATAATTCCAACGGGCTTTGGCTCTTGCCTAAAATCAGATGAAGAGCCAGTGGGTTACGAGGATTTCCCTGTAATGGTCACATTTGTTGTTCCTCCATTTGAGATCGTCGTGGATATGTGGAAAAACACAGATCCGGAAAGGTCATACGGGCTTTTCCGCCAATTCATTGTTGGATGGGATCAGGAAGAAGAACTGACGGACAAAGTTCTGATGGGGTACTTATATGCCTATCCCGGTACTGATGAAGCGCTTTTCCGTTGCTGGACGGAGTACATGAAAGAGAAACTGGAGAAAAATAAAGCGGCATTTATCCATTTACCAAATACCATCAACTAAGCCCGCATACCCGTTACGCTGCAGGATTGAAATATTAAGTAGAGGATGAAGTGAGAAAAATAATTACCTTATTCGTTGCATCGATTCTATTGGCTGGTTGTTCAGTTGACACGATTACCAGCAAACCTCCAATTTTCACTGGTAAAAGCCCAAAAAAACCAGCTGAGGTAGTTCGCTGCCTGGCACCCAAGATGTCAGATTTGAACCCATCGGCAACAACAATGGAGACTGAAACGGGCTACAGAATAGTGGTATCCGTATCTGATGTTGGCGCTTCAGTTGTTGCCCTTGTGAGTGCTGACGGTGAAGGTTCAGAGGTCAAAATGCACGCTTTTACAGCCGGGTACGGAAACCCGTGGGGCAAGATGGCAATGTCCTGTTTGTAAAAAGTTGAAGGAGTTGGAGGAAAGAGCCTGGTATATACCGGGCTTTTTTTTACTTTAAGATACTTTGCGCGAGTATCCTATGGGTATCCTAGAAAAGACTAAGGGCTTACGAATTAACGTAAGCCCTTGATATTTGGTGGCCCCTGCTGGACTTGAACCAGCGACCAAGCGATTATGAGTCGCCTGCTCTAACCACTGAGCTAAGGGGCCGTGGCGGTGGATTATAATGTAACTCCCCGCAGCAATCCAGCCATTCACACCCGCCTGCTGTTTTTATAAACAACGCATAATCAATCCTTTATACTTCCATGATGATGTATCAATCGGGAGTAAATATGATCAACGATATTCTGGCCCCGGGATTACGGGTGGTGTTCTGTGGGATCAACCCCGGTAAATCCTCGGCGCATACCGGTTTTCACTTTGCTCATCCGGGGAACCGCTTCTGGAAAGTGATCTACCAGGCCGGGTTTACCGACCGGTTACTCAAGCCTGAAGAGGAGCAGCATCTGCTGGATACGCGCTGCGGGATCACCATGCTGGTGGAGCGACCAACCGTGCAGGCGAGCGAAGTCAACCTGCATGAGCTGCGCACTGGCGGGCGGGAACTGATTAAGAAGATCGAAGACTACCAGCCTGCCGCGCTGGCGATTCTGGGGAAACAGGCCTATGAGCAGGCGTTCAGCCAGCGCGGGGTGAAATGGGGTAAACAGGCCATCACCATAGGTGTGACGCAGGTATGGGTGCTGCCAAACCCGAGCGGACTTAACAGGGCAACGCTGGATAAACTGGTGGAAGCTTACAGGGAGCTCGACGAGGCGCTGGTGGTGCGGGGGCTTTAGGGGCCTCTGCGGCCTGATGCCTCGTCCCGGCCCTCTCTCACAGGGAGAGGGGATAAACAAAAAAAAAGCTCCCGATTGGGAGCTTTTTGCTGTTTACCTGGATTAATCGTCCAGGAAGCTACGCAGTACTTCAGAGCGGCTCGGATGGCGCAGTTTACGCAGCGCCTTCGCTTCGATCTGACGGATACGTTCGCGGGTAACGTCAAACTGTTTACCCACTTCTTCCAGCGTGTGGTCGGTGTTCATATCGATACCGAAACGCATACGCAGTACTTTCGCTTCACGGGCGGTCAGGCCAGCCAGAACGTCGTGCGTGGCAGCACGCAGGCTCTCGGTGGTGGCAGAGTCCAGCGGCAGCTCGAGGGTGGTATCCTCGATGAAATCACCCAGATGCGAATCTTCATCATCACCGATTGGTGTTTCCATGGAGATTGGCTCTTTGGCGATCTTCAGCACTTTACGGATCTTGTCTTCCGGCATCAGCATGCGTTCAGCCAGCTCTTCCGGCGTCGGCTCGCGACCCATCTCCTGCAGCATCTGGCGGGAAATACGGTTGAGCTTGTTGATGGTCTCAATCATATGCACCGGAATACGGATGGTGCGCGCCTGATCCGCGATAGAGCGGGTAATTGCCTGACGGATCCACCAGGTCGCATAGGTGGAGAACTTGTAACCACGACGGTATTCAAACTTATCTACCGCTTTCATCAGACCGATGTTGCCTTCCTGAATCAGATCCAGGAACTGCAGACCGCGGTTGGTGTATTTCTTGGCGATAGAGATAACCAGACGTAAGTTTGCTTCAACCATCTCTTTCTTCGCACGACGGGCTTTCGCTTCACCGATGGACATACGACGGTTGATGTCTTTCACCTGCTCGATGGTCAGGCCGGTCTCTTCTTCAATCTGCTGCAGCTTCTGCAGACCGCGATGCACGTCTTCTTTCACGTCGTGCAGTTTTTCAGACCACGGTTTGTTCATCGCGATAGCCGCGTTGAACCAGGTTTCGCTGGTTTCGTTGCCGGTGAAGAGGGTGATGAAGTTCTTCTTCGGCATTTTGCACTGCTCAACGCACAGCTTCATGATGATGCGTTCCTGGGTACGTACGCGATCCATCATCACGCGCATGCTGTTCACCAGGTAGTCGAACTGTTTTGGCACCAGGCGGAACTGTTTGAAGACTTCAGACAGTTTCAGGATCTCTTCCTGGGCAGCAGCGTGACTGCGACCTTTGGCTTTGATGGTGTCACGCGTCACTTCGTACTGGGTACGCAGCTCGGCGAACTTCTCACGTGCCAGTTCCGGGTCGATGCTGTTGTCATCATCGGCGCTGTCGTCGTCGCTCTCTTCTTCATCTTCGTCTTCGTCGTCATCCATCTCTTCCTGAGACAGTTCAGAACCGACGTGAGTGGCGGTTGGCGCCATATCTTCTTCAGCGTTTGGGTCGACAAAACCGGTGATCAGATCGGACAGACGCGCTTCTTCCGCTTCAACGCGATCGTACTGCTCCAGCAGATAGGTGATCGCTTCCGGGTACTCAGCAACAGAGCACTGAACCTGGTTGATCCCGTCTTCGATGCGTTTTGCGATGTCAATTTCGCCTTCGCGGGTCAACAGTTCAACGGTACCCATTTCGCGCATGTACATGCGGACCGGGTCAGTGGTACGCCCGATTTCAGATTCCACGCTGGACAGTACCTGTGCAGCAGCTTCTTCCGCATCTTCGTCAGTGTTGTTGGAGGTTTCAGCCAGCAACAGATCATCGGCATCCGGTGCTTCTTCCATCACCTGAATGCCCATGTCATTGATCATTTGGATGATGTCTTCGATTTGATCTGAATCGACGATATCTTCCGGCAGATGGTCATTGACCTCGGCATAGGTCAGATAGCCTTGCTCCTTACCACGTTGGACAAGAAGTTTCAGCTGTGACTGCGGGTTTTGCTCCATAAGACGGTATCCACACTTAATTCGTTTGATTGGTGTCGGCGATGGTTTGCCAACCTTTAAAGCGAGGGCGTACTTATATTTTTGCCGCTGCCTCTCAGTGCGGCTGCCGGGGGCTTCCCGATCGATATTCGGCACTTAAGCCGTTAAATACTTTTGTCTTTTTGCTTATTTCTTCGCCAGTTCCTGGTTTATCATCCAGAGCTCCCGGCGTTCTTCGCTGCTCAAACCGTGTGTGCGCTCGCGAGCAATCAACTCTTCCTGGCGCAGCTCGAGCATCGAATCAAACATATGGTTGAGTGAGTCGGTGAACGTTTTTTCTGCAATGTCCTTATCTGCTATATCGTCCCACATCGACAATTTTTCAAGGGTAGCGGCCTCTTTTGTGCCGCGATAATGTTCTAAAAGTTGTCCGGTGGTCAGACCTGGCTGAGACAAACATGTGTTGACCAGTTCTGAAAATAAGCCAAGCCCGGGCAATTTTTCGTGGTTCAAACCCGCCAGCGATGGCACTTGCGGTGCAAGTTCGGGGTTTTGGACCAGTAACCCTATCAGTATACGCATGGTTGTGCGTTTTAGCTGAGGCGCGGGGCGAACCGTGCCGTTTTCAGCCTGTTTTGGCATTAAACGTTCAAGCTGGCTGTCATCCAGAATGCCGAGCTTGTTGCCTAACTCCTGACGCAGATAGATGCGCAGCGTTTCGCCGGGCACCTGGCTGATTAACGGCAGCGCCAGCGTGCTGAGCTGCGCGCGCCCGTCAGGGGTACTTAAATCAACCTGCGGCATCAGGCTGTTAAACAAGAACGTGGAGAGCGGCTGAGCCTGCTCCATCCGCGCTTCAAACGCCGCTTTGCCCTCTTTACGCACCAGCGTATCCGGGTCTTCACCGTCGGGCAGGAACATAAAGCGTAACTGCCGCCCGTCGGTCATATAAGGTAGCGCAGTTTCCAGCGCACGCCAGGCGGCATCGCGCCCTGCGCGGTCACCGTCGTAGCAGCAGATGACGTTGTTGGTCACCCGAAACAGCAGCTGAATATGATCGGCCGTGGTGGACGTGCCCAACGAGGCCACCGCGTAATTGATGTCATACTGCGCCAGCGCAACGACATCCATATACCCTTCGACGACGAGAAGGCGCGGAGGTTCCGCATTTGCCTGCTGCGCCTCATAAAGGCCGTAAAGCTGACGGCCCTTATGGAAAATGTCAGTTTCCGGGGAGTTGAGGTACTTGGGCAGGGCATCACCCAACACGCGACCACCAAACCCAATCACCCGGCCACGCTTGTCGCGGATCGGGAACATCACCCGTTCGCGGAAGCGGTCGTAGCTTCGTCCCTGGTCGTTGGTGACCAGCATGCCTGCGTCGATCAGCGATTTACGATCTTCGCTATTGCCGCCAAAACGCTTTAACACGTTGTCCCAGCCGGGCGGGGCGTAACCAATAGCGAAACGCGCAATGACATCGTCGCTCAGTCCGCGCTTGTTCAGATACTGACGCGCAGGCTCAGCCGCAGAGTGCTTAAGAGACTGTTGGTAAAACGAATTCAGGCCATCCATCAGTTGATACAGCGTTTGACGCTGATGGCGCTCTATCTGGCTTGGTCCACTGCCCGCTTCATACGGCACTTCAAGGTTGTGCATCGCCGCCAGCTCTTCGACGGTTTCAACGAACTCGAGCTTGTCGTAGTTCATTAAAAAATCGACGGCATTACCGTGTGCGCCACAGCCGAAGCAATGGTAAAACTGCTTTTCACCGTTGACGGTGAAGGAGGGGGTTTTTTCGTTATGGAAAGGACAGCACGCATGGTAGTTCTTGCCCTGCTTTTTCAGCTTTACCCGCGCGTCGATAAGATCGACGATGTCGGTTCTTGCCAGCAGGTCATTGATGAAAACGCGTGGGATTCGTCCGGCCATATGCCCCAAAAGTTTTTAGCAACTCATAAACGAAAACAAGCCGCGCATTCCTTCCGGAAGCACGGCCTTACGACTATTACTCTGTCTGTCAATTGAGGACTGTCGCCCTCAACGGATTAGTACAGACGAGTACGGCGTGCGTTTTCGCGAGCCAGTTTCTTCGCGTGACGTTTCACTGCAGAAGCTTTAGCGCGCTTACGTTCAGTCGTTGGTTTTTCATAGAACTCACGACGACGAACTTCAGCCAGAACACCTGCTTTCTCGCATGAACGTTTGAAGCGACGCAGTGCTACGTCGAACGGCTCGTTTTCACGTACTTTAATTACCGGCATGTAACTCTCACCTTTGATAAATTCGGTTTGCCGCTGGCATCAACGCCAGCTTATTTCAAAATGGTGCGGAATTTTACTGCAAATGCTGCTGCTTTGTAAAGCACCGACGCGTTTTTGAAAGGGACTTTTATAAGGGGGAAGAGTATACACGAGCGGATGTCCTGGGGCGAACAAAGTTTTACATCAACCCGCCCAGGCTCTACACTGCGCGGTACTGAAACGAGGTAAAACAAGTCATGCGTGTACTGGGTATTGAAACATCCTGCGATGAAACCGGCATCGCCATTTACGACGACGAAAAAGGGCTTCTTGCCAACCAACTGTATAGTCAGGTGAAATTGCATGCTGACTACGGCGGCGTCGTGCCTGAACTGGCCTCTCGTGACCACGTGCGTAAAACGGTTCCCCTGATTCAGGCGGCACTGAAAGAGGCCGGCTTGAACTCAACTGATATTGATGCCGTCGCCTACACGGCAGGCCCGGGTCTGGTCGGCGCGCTGCTGGTCGGTGCGACGGTGGGCCGTTCCCTGGCCTTCGCGTGGGATGTTCCGGCCATTCCGGTTCACCATATGGAAGGGCATCTTCTGGCACCGATGCTGGAAGAGAATCCGCCCGAATTCCCGTTTGTGGCGCTGCTGGTCTCTGGCGGCCATACCCAGCTGATTAGCGTGACGGGTATTGGTAAGTATGAGCTGCTGGGCGAGTCGATTGATGACGCTGCCGGAGAAGCCTTCGACAAAACCGCTAAGCTGCTGGGTCTGGATTACCCGGGCGGCCCGATGCTCTCGAAAATGGCGTCGCAGGGCACGGAAGGGCGTTTTGTCTTCCCGCGTCCAATGACCGACCGTCCGGGGCTGGATTTCAGCTTCTCCGGCCTGAAAACCTTCGCCGCCAATACCATCCGCAATAATGATGACAGCGAGCAGACCCGTGCGGACATCGCTCGCGCATTCGAAGATGCGGTGGTCGATACGCTGATGATCAAGTGTAAACGCGCGCTGGATCAGACCGGCTTTAAGCGCCTGGTGATGGCGGGTGGCGTCAGCGCTAACCGTACGCTGCGTGCGAAGCTGGCGGAGATGATGCAAAAGCGTCGCGGGGAAGTGTTTTATGCGCGCCCGGAATTCTGTACCGATAACGGGGCGATGATCGCCTACGCCGGGATGGTGCGCCTGAACGCTGGCGCAACGGCGGATCTGAGCGTCTCTGTACGCCCACGCTGGCCGCTGGCGGAGCTGCCGGAAGCTTGACCGACGCTCCCGTCTTAACGGCGGGAGACGTTTACATCCCGATCTCAAACATCTGGTTCTTGATGATCAAAGAGTAAAGCTGGCAATCGTTTTGTACGTCCAGCTTTTCCATCGCCCGGACCTTATGTGCGCTGACCGTTTTGATGCTCAAATGCATAAACTGTGCAATCTCCTTCAAATTTAATCCCTTACAAATCAGGCGCAGCACGTCAATTTCCCGTGGAGAGAGTTTCTCCACGTCCGTCTTTTCATGACGGAAAAGCATATTCACCAGCTGGTTTTCGATATAAATCTCGCCTTTCAGGACCGTGGTAATCGCCTGGCTTAAGGTTTTCTCGTTGATATCACGTGATAAGTACGCTCTGACTCCTTCCTTTAGCGCCTGACGGATAAGCGTGGCGTTTGCATAGGGCGAGAGCAGGATAATATTAAGCGCAGGGTAGGTCTGTTTAAGCCATCTCAAGAGCTTCAGCCCGTCCATTCCCCCGAGCGGAGGGCGGCTGAGGCTGGTTGTCAGCGAATAGCCAAGAATAGCGATATCCGGATTATGCTGGCCAAGAAGCGACTGAAGTTCAGCGGAGGCCGCTGCCTCACCGATCAGAACGCACCTCTGATCCATGCCAACGGCGGGTAACGAGAGGGACTGCATCATGGAGGATAAGCCGCGTCGAATTAACGAGGATTCTTCAGCGATAACGATTTTAATGTCCATAATGATGCGTCGTATTAACCCTTTCATGAAATGGCGGGGCCAACGGCGGTTGGAACACCTCGCAAGATATAATGTTATTAAAATTCATTTTGCGGTAAAGTCGCAGCAGTAACGAGAATATTTTTAACGCCGACGGCTCTTGATTATTTCATAATGATTAAGCTTTACGTTTTTTGTATCCAGGTGTATCGTTGCATTGCGAAATATAAATTAACGCAGTATGGAATTTTCTTAATTATTTAGAGAAAACTCTGTTCATTAGAGTAGGCCACTCTTATTCTTCGCGGTCCGTGTGTCAGTGATACTGAAAAAGGAAAAATTTCAATTCACACAGGAACCGTGATTATCATGAAAAAAAGCGCTTTATCTCTTTTTATTTGTGCAGCAATTTCATTCTCTGCTGCGGCTGAAACTCTGGTGCAAAATGAATTTGCACAGGATAATGCCACCTACACCGCAATTGTGCTCAAGCTAAAACCGACGACAGGTCTGTTAAAAGCCACAAACAATAAAATTACCTTGAGCGACGCTTCCCTGACAACAACAAATATGTTCCGTCCGACCAACTTGCGTAGTTCTACTCAATCCTCTGAATTGACGGAGCTTAATAAACGCTATGGTTTTGACCGTTATCTGCGCATCGAGTTACCGAAAGATAAAAGTCAGGATAAAACATATATTAACCATATTATCACCGAGCTTGAACAAAATCAGAACGTAGAGTTTGTGTACCCGGAAGCCGAGCCGGTATCGCTGGATGACACGGCCCTTACGCCACAGTTAAAGTCCTCCCTGAATGTTAATTTAACGTCTGCTGCCATTCCGGATTTCCGCAATAAGCAGGATTATCTCAAAGCGCCGGATGTTAAGCGCACCGGTTATTATATGGGGGGCGTCAACCGCGACAGTGTTGATCGCTATGCAGGCAGTGCGGGTGAAGGGGTAACGATTATTTCGGCGGAGATTGATGCCTGGAATACCAGCCATGCCAACTTACCGCCGATGAGTCTCAGCTCTGGCAAGACGACGTATGTTGCAAGCCATGATCACGACACCGCTTCAGTGGGGATTATGGCGGCGAAAGATATGGGCACCGGTATTCGCGGTTTAGCCTGGAAAAGCCGGATGGGGTATGCGGCCTCCGCGAGTAATAACCTCTATAATTTAATCCCCCAGCTAAAAGCGGGTGATGTGGTGCAGATCGGGATACAAGTTGCGGGGGGTTATCCAGCGGGTTGTCAGAAGGATTGCTGGGTCGCAATGGAATCCCAGACCGCCTATTACGATATTATTAAGGCGCTGACCGACAAAGGTGTTCACGTTATTGAGGCAGCAGGTAACGGGAATATCAATATGGACAGCCCAGGGTTCCAGGGGGAGTATGACGTGAATGTCCGGGACTCCGGGGCTATTTTGGCGGGTGCGTTTTGTGCAAAAGACGGTAAAAAAGCGTCGTTCAGCTCCTATGGCTCGCGCATTACCAGTTCTGCCTGGGGCTGCTGGGATGTGGTGACCACCGGTTATGGCGATCTGTATAAAAACGCTGGCGTTAACGATTCCTATACCGCGACTTTTGCCGGAACCTCTTCCGCGAACCCGATTATTGCGGGTGTGGTAGCAAGCCTGTCAGGCATCGCCAAAGCCAACGGTATTACCGTGACACCGCGTCAGATGCGTCAGATTCTGGCGGAGACCGGTACGCCGCTGGCGAACGGGGATTCGGCAAAAGTGGGGACACAGCCTGACATGGAGCGTGCGGTAGCCCGTATTATGGCGCTGAAAGACGGTAACACCCCTGTCGCTCCGGCCCCAACCGCTGCGGCAGGCGCGGATTACACCATGGTCTCCCCGACCACGGGCGTGAGCACCTACCCGCTGGACGGCAGCAAGAGCCTGAATGCCAAATCGTATAACTGGAGCGTGACAAAAGGGGCGGAAACCTTCTCGCTGGAGGCGAACCTGAACGGCACGCTGGTGAAGAGCGTGGATAGCGCGCATGCCTATGCCGTTATTCCTGCCAACAGCGAGGGAGAAGCGGTCTTCACGCTGACCACAACCGGCGCAGATGGACGGACCGCGACGGACAGCATGACCATTAAGGTCACTAAGCCGGCGGTACCCGAGAAAGACGACACCCCGGCAAAAGACGATACGCCGGTAAAACCTGCCGCACCGGCCTATAACGCCAAAATCGCTTACCCGACCAAATGCACCAAAGTCTCTTACAACGGTAAAATTTGGTTCAACCAGTGGTATGTCAACCCGGGTCAGGAAACCCCGGGAACCGGCGGCCAGTGGGGCGCGTGGCGCGAGCAGGGTTCTTCCAGTAACAGCTGTAAATAACCCTCACGGCCTGGCATTGCGCCAGGCCTTTTTTCAGATCCTCAGCATCCCTTTCTCTTCCAGAAACGTAATAATCGTTGCCAGACCGTCACCCGCCTTCAGGTTGGTAAAGGTCCACGGACGCTCGCCACGCATGCGGTTGGTGTCGCGCGCCATCACCTCCAGCGAGGCACCCACGTACGGCGCGAGATCGGTTTTGTTGATCACCAGAAAATCGGATTTGGTGATCCCCGGCCCGCCCTTGCGCGGGATCTTCTCCCCTTCGGCCACGTCGATCACGTAGATCGTCAGATCCGCCAGCTCCGGGCTGAAGGTCGCGCTCAGGTTATCGCCGCCGCTTTCGACGAAGATCAGATCCAGATTGCCGAACTTCTCGCTGAGCGCTTCCACCGCGGCCAGGTTCATCGAGGCATCTTCGCGAATGGCGGTGTGCGGGCAGCCGCCCGTCTCTACGCCCACAATGCGCTCCGGCTCAAGCGCGCCCGCTTCGGTCAGAATGCGTTGATCCTCTTTGGTGTAAATATCGTTCGTAACTACCGCCAGATGATACGTGTCGCGCATCGCCTTGCAGAGCGCTTCCAGCAGCGCGGTTTTGCCCGAACCGACCGGGCCGCCCACGCCAACGCGCAGGGGATGTTTGTAATCAGCCATGTTGCATCCTCAGGAACGGAATAACCGTGAATATTGTGTTTCGTGGCGGGCAGAGGCGATGGCGGAAAGCGGCGTCGCCGCGCCCAGTGCCTCATCGTCACGTAAAAATGCCTGTTCAAACCCGGCGGCAAAATGGTCGCTGAGTTCGATAATCAGCTGTTGTGCGGCCTGTTGCCCAAACGGTACCAGCTTGACGCCGGCCATTACCGCGCTCTCAATCCAGCTGTAGCCCAGACTCAGCGCCAGCTCGTGCGCGCTAATACCCCAACGCACGCCGAGCCACGCCATGCCGCTGAGCTGGCTTTGCATAAACAGCGGCTGCCAGAGGGGCGGGCAGTCCGGCTCCCAGCTTTTGATGAGCCGCGTAAAGGCGGCGCCGCGATTGCGTTCTTCTTCCCGCAGTTCACGGGTTTCCCGACAGGCGAGCAGGTATGACGTCCAGCGTTTTGCTGCCGCCAGATCGCCCTCTTCACAGGCCCGGTAGAGCCGGGCAAAAAGCGGCAGGTCGACGCAGAAAAAGCTCTGCTCCATCTGCAGGGTTTGCCAGTTTTTGAACGCCTCTGCGTCGGTAACCCAGCCTGTCTCGACGGCCCACTCCAGCCCCTGCGACCAGGTAAACGACCCGACCGGCAGGCTGCTACTGGAGAGCTGCATCAGACGCAGCCGCTGGCGGGCGAGTTCCATCAGCTCATCAGCGCCAGCAGGGCAGAGACGATAAGCCCACCGCCAAAGGTTTTACGCAGTCCGTCGTGACGGCGCAGCAGTAACCCGGCGGCGAAGCTGGCGCACAGCACCGTGGCGCTGGCCAGCATAAAGCCGCTGGTGAAGAGCCAGAAGCTGTGACCGGACATCTCCACCCCGTGCGCCCAGCCGTGGAACATCGCCAGGGCAGGCACCGCCAGCAGCAGACGATTTTCAGTTTTAAACATCATCACGCCGCAGACGCCCAGCGAGGCGATAATCAGCATCTCCATGCCGCTAAAGCCGCCGAGCAGGCTGCCCGCAATGGCACCGACAAACATCATCCCAAGGGTGGCAAAAGGCAGCAGCAGCTTGCGGCCGCTCAGCGCGGAGAGCACGCCCGCACCGGCGAGCATCAGCAGATGATCAAGTCCGGTCAGCGGGTGGAAAAAACCAGCATGGAAGCTGTCGGCACCGTGTCCCGGATGTGCCAGCGCAGGCAGGGAAAAGGCCAGCAGTAACAGGGGTAAATACTTACGCATGATTAATCCTTAATGTGAATGAGCGTGAGAGTGGCTTTGGCTGTGGGCCTCGCTGGTGTAGGCCCCCGCTTCAGGTTCAAACGGCAGGCTGGCGAAGGTGACCGCCAGCCCAAACTGGCGCAGCATGTCGTCGAGGACGTGATCGTGGTGATAGCGCAACTCGCCGGGCATGATTTGCAGCGGCACGTGGCGGTTGCCCAGGTGATAGCAGGCGCGGGCGAGGAGGAACGGATCGTCGCAGCGCACCACGGAGACGGACTCCGGGGCGGCAATCACTTCGATGACTTCGCTGCCGTCTTCGTTACAGAGCAGGTCGCCGCCGCGCAACAGTAAACCGCGCGGCAGCATGAGCCCGGCTTCGCGCCCGTCATTCAGCGCCACGCGGGCACGGCTTTTCACCCGCACGTCAATCGGCAGCGTGACGCTGGCGGTAATCGGATGCGCATGGTCCAGGCGTTGGGTTAAATAGATCATCATCACTCCTCAAAACAGGAAATAGCGTTGCGCCATCGGCAGTACGTCAGCCGGTTCGCTGGTTATCAGTTCGCCGTCGACGCGCACTTCATAGGTTTGCGAATCGACGGTGATATTTGGCTGCAGGCCGTTGTGGATCATGTCGGCCTTTTTCACCGTGCGGCAGCCATTGACCACCGCCGTGGCGCTCTGCAGATTGAGCTGTTGCGTTATCCCCTGCGCGTCCGCAGCCTGCGAGACAAACGTCAGCCGGGTGGCGTGACGCGCGGCACCCAGTGCGCCAAACATCGGACGGTAATGGACCGGTTGCGGCGTGGGGATAGAGGCGTTGATATCCCCCATCGGGGCGCAGGCAATCATCCCACCCTTGACGATGGTGGCGGGTTTCACGCCAAAGAACGCCGGGGACCAGACCACTAAATCCGCCAGCTTGCCCGCTTCGATGGAGCCCACTTCATGGGCGATACCGTGCGTCAGCGCCGGGTTAATGGTGTATTTGGCGATGTAGCGCTTCACGCGAAAGTTGTCGTTATCGCCAGTCTCTTCCGGCAGTGCGCCGCGCTGCACCTTCATGCGGTGCGCCACCTGCCAGGTGCGGAGAATCACTTCGCCCACGCGGCCCATCGCCTGGGAATCAGAGGAGGTCAGCGAGAATGCGCCGATATCGTGCAGCACATCTTCCGCAGCGATGGTTTCCCGGCGAATACGCGATTCGGCAAAAGCCACATCCTCGGCGATATCCGGGTCGAGGTGGTGGCAGACCATCAGCATATCGAGATGTTCATCGATGGTATTGACCGTATAGGGCAGGGTCGGGTTGGTGGAGGAGGGCAGAATATTCGGGTGCGCACAGGCGGTAATAATATCCGGCGCGTGGCCGCCACCGGCCCCTTCCGTGTGGAAGGTATGGATGGTGCGCCCGCCGATGGCTGCCAGCGTGTCTTCGACGAAACCGGATTCGTTCAGCGTGTCGCTGTGCAGCGCCACCTGAATATCCATCTCTTCCGCCACCTCCAGTGAGCAGTTGATGGCCGCAGGCGTTGCGCCCCAGTCTTCGTGGATCTTAAGCCCGATGGCCCCGGCGGCTATCTGCTCGCGCAGGGCATCCGGGTTAGAACCGTTGCCTTTACCCAGCAGGCCGATATTCACCGGCAGGGTATCTGCAGCCTGCAGCATGCGGGCGATATACCACGGCCCCGGCGTGCAGGTGGTGGCGTTGGTCCCTGCCGCGGGACCTGTGCCGCCGCCGATCATCGTCGTGACGCCGGAAACCAGTGCCTCTTCGGCCTGCTGCGGGCAGATCCAGTGGATATGAGTGTCGATCCCGCCAGCGGTAACGATCTTCCCTTCGGCGGCGATCGCTTCCGTGGCGGCACCGATCGGGATCGTCACCCCGGGCTGAATGTCCGGGTTGCCGGCTTTACCTACGGCGAAGATCCGCCCGTTCTTCACGCCGATATCCGCTTTCACGATCCCCCAGTGATCGACAATCAACGCGTTAGTCAGCACCAGATCCACGCAGTCATCCGCGGTCATCTGCCCCTGGCCCATACCGTCGCGGATCACTTTCCCGCCGCCGAATTTGACCTCTTCGCCGTAGACGGTGAGATCGTTTTCGACTTCGATCCACAGCTCGCTGTCGGCTAAACGCACTTTATCGCCGGTGGTGGGGCCGAACATATCGGCATAAGCCTGGCGCGAAATCTCAGCCATTTTTCACTTCTCCCATCACGTCACCCCGGAAACCGAAAATGCGTTGCGCCCCGGTGACCTTCACCAGCGTCACTTCGCGCTTCTGGCCGGGTTCGAACCGCACCGCGGTGCCTGCCGGGATATTCAGTCGAAAGCCCCGGGTGGCTTCCCGGTCAAATTTCAGCGCCGGATTCACCTCGTAAAAGTGATAGTGCGACCCTACCTGGATAGGCCGGTCGCCGTGGTTTTCGACGATGATAAGCCGGGTTTCTCGCCCGACGTTGAGGGCAATATTGCCGGACTGGATCTGGTATTCGCCTGGGATCATTACGCGCTCCTTACACGATCGGGTTATGCACGGTGACGAGTTTTGACCCGTCCGGGAAGGTGGCTTCCACCTGAATATCCGGGATCATCTCCGGTACGCCTTCCATCACCTGGTCACGCGTCAGGACGTGACGGCCCGCTTCCATCAGCGAGGCGACGGTTTCGCCATCGCGCGCGCCTTCCATAATGAAGGCGCTGATCAGCGCGACCGATTCCGGGTAATTGAGCTTTACCCCGCGCGCAAGGCGGCGTTCGGCAACCAGCGCGGCGGTGAACAGCAACAGCTTGTCTTTTTCTCTGGGGGTCAGTTCCATAACGTTTCTCTTATGTCTGCCAGATACGCGGCGAACAGGCGGTTTTGGTGGTGAGAAGCGGGCGAAGCGACTGCCAGATATCGCGCATCACCCGCTGGCAAATCAGGTTGTCGTGGGAGAGAAAACGCACCGACAGCAGATCGTCAGTGAGCGTCACCCCGGCAAAGGTATTCAGTGGTGCGAGCAGCTCACGCGCCGTGTCGAGGTGCGTGTCTCCGGCCGGATAGAACAGCAGCGTGCCGAGCCACGGCAGCCCGGCAACAGGGGTAAGATCGCCGTCGCTGAGATGCTGACGCTCAATCAGACGTGGCTCGTCATCCACCCAGACCTCAAGGCGGCTCTCCAGCGTGCCGTGGCTGAAGGTCTCGCCGATCACCGGGCGACCCAGACAGTACAGCTCCCACGCCAGCAGCGTGCTGGAGGCCTTCAGGTGGAAGACGGAGCGCAGCGCGGCACTGGCGCCGGGAAAGATAATGGTGTCCTGCGGCAGCCACTCCAGCGTGGACGCCTCATCGAGATAAAAGTGCTGGTTAAGGCGGGCCTGTGGGCCGCTGCTGCGATAGAACTTACTGGCGCCGGGCATGGTGATAAGCGCGTGGCTATTGGCGTCCAGACTTACGGTAATATCCAGCCTGTCACCGCCCACCACGCCACCCGGCGGGTGCAGCAGATAAAGGTGGCAGGTTTCCCCTTCGGGGTAGAACGGACGCTGTACCGTGAGCGGCCCGACGTGGTGCGCGGCATGGAGGAGGGTTTTCTCAGGCGTGTGGCAAAACCGCAGGTCAAGCGAGGCCTGCCAGCCTTTGTACGAACTATCAGTGACCTGAGTTGCTAACATGGTGCTTCCATTCGCGCGCCCGGGAGATACGTTTCAGTATGCCCTGGCGGAAATGAAGGCTGTCATATGAGTCGCTTATGGATAAGACTTTGTCGTTCCCGGCGCGTGCAGGCGCGGCGCTGCCGGGATAAATGAGGGGCGCTGCGCTTTATTCAGGATCTTTTTTCTTTCGCTTGAGCTTCGTCCAGATTTTGGTCTCCTGACGTCGCCACAGACGCTGAATATTATCGTGATGACGCAGCAGGATAAGGCAGGAGAGCATCGACACCGGGAAGGTGAACTGGGGTTTAAACCACCAGACATAGAACGGGGCAATCAGCGCGCTGACGATGGCGCCCAGCGACGAATAGCCGCTCAGAAGAATAGTCAGCAGCCAGGTGCCTGCCATTACGCCGGTGAGATCCCAGCCGATGGGCGCGATGGCACCAAAGGCCGTCGCGACGCCTTTGCCGCCTTTAAAACCGAAGAATACGGGCCAGATGTGACCGACACAGGCGGCGATGGCAATAAGCCCCAGCCAGAACGGGGTCACGCCCAGCGCATACGCGCCCCAGACGGGTAACATCCCTTTCAGAACGTCAAAAATCAAAACCGCTACGGCTGCTCCCTTGCCGCCAATTCGTAGTACATTGGTCGCTCCCGGATTACCGGAGCCACTTTCGCGCGGGTCAGGTAACCCGGCAATGCGGCAGACCAGAATGGCGCTGGAGATTGAGCCGCAAAGGTAGGCGAGGAGAATCATTCCAGGCGCGATTGCACTCATAACGCTGTTCCGTTTTGAAAATGTATCTGTATTCTCAGCATCTGTGGATAATACGCATAATTCACCGGAAGTGGTATCCGGTTTAGCCAAAAAGCAGGCAGGTCGTGATGGATATTGTATTTATAGAGCAACTTTCGGTAATCACCACTATTGGTGTTTACGACTGGGAACAGACCATCGAGCAGAAGCTGGTGTTCGATATCGAAATGGGCTGGGATAACCGCAAGTCGGCAAAAAGTGACGACGTGAATGACTGTCTGAGCTATGCCGACATCAGTGAAACAGTCATCGCCCACGTTGAAGGGCAGCGTTTTGCGCTGGTGGAGCGCGTGGCAGAAGAGGTGGCAGAGTTACTGCTGACCAAATTCAACTCGCCGTGGGTGCGCATTAAGCTGAGTAAGCCGGGCGCGGTGGCGCGTGCCGCCAATGTGGGGGTCATCATCGAGCGTGGCACAAATCTGAAAGGAAAGATTTAACGTCATAATAGCTAAACCATTTTAGGTTATATCGGTCTTAAAGCTGTATCTTTCACGGTAGCTGTTGGGGCGACCGTTTTTTTTATATTTTTTTAGGGGTTTATAGATGAGCGATATGCACTCGCTGCTGGTGGCGGCAATTCTGGGTGTGGTCGAAGGATTGACGGAGTTTTTGCCGGTTTCCAGTACGGGCCATATGATTATTGTTGGCCACCTGCTGGGCTTTGAAGGCGATACCGCAAAGACGTTCGAGGTGGTCATTCAGTTGGGGTCCATTCTGGCTGTGGTCGTGATGTTCTGGCGTCGTCTGTTTGGGCTGATCGGCATCCACTTCGGGCGTTTGCCACAGCGTGAAGGAGAGAGCAAGGGCCGCCTGACGCTGATTCATATCCTGCTCGGGATGATCCCGGCGGTGGTGCTGGGGCTGGTTTTCCACGACACCATCAAATCGCTGTTTAACCCGATTAACGTGATGTACGCACTGGTGGTCGGTGGTTTCCTGCTGATTGCGGCGGAAGTGCTGAAGCCAAAAACGCCGCGCGCAGAAGGTCTGGACGATATGACGTATCGCCAGGCCTTTATCATTGGCTGTTTCCAGTGTCTGGCGCTGTGGCCGGGCTTCTCCCGTTCAGGAGCAACGATTTCCGGCGGGATGCTGATGGGTGTAAGCCGTTACGCGGCATCTGAGTTCTCGTTCCTGCTGGCGGTGCCGATGATGATGGGCGCCACCGCGCTGGACCTTTACAAAAGCATTGGTTTTCTCACCACGGGCGATATTCCGATGTTCGCCGTGGGCTTTATCACCGCCTTTATCGTGGCGCTGATTGCCATTAAAACCTTCCTGCAACTGATTAAGCGTATCTCGTTTATCCCGTTCGCGATCTACCGCTTTATCGTCGCGGCTGCGGTTTACGTGGTCTTCTTCTGACCGGCTGCCCTCAGTCTTTTGGCTGAGGGCAATGCTTTTCCTTCCACTCTGAAACCGCCTGAATCCGCCGTTTCGTCAGCTCTTCGCGAATTTCCGGGCCTTTAAATCCTGCTTCGACGACCTCTTTTGTTGGCACGGCTTTGGCCACCTCCCACGCGGCGCGCAGCAAGCGCCCCTGCGGATAGTCGCACGCTTCGAACCCGGTGCGCCCGCGCACGTCAGCCTCGCTGGTGAGCGCGATCTGCTCGACGCGCTGGGGTTTACGCCAGGCATCGATGTTATCGAACAGCTTAACGATGGTGGCCGGTTTCAGGATCGGGAAGGTGTGGATAAGGTCGTGGAATTCGGCCACCAGTTTCGCCAGATCGCGGATCTCGTTCGGCACCCGCAGGCGCTGGCACAGCCCCTCGACCAGCTTCACCCCAGCCGGGCCGTGCCCGTGGTGGCGAGGCCAGAATTCTTTTGGCGTTAAGCCTTTGCCGAGATCGTGGCACAGCGTTGAGAAGCGCACGTCCACCTCCGGGCTGAGCATGGCCGCCATACTGAGCGTCATCAGGGTGTGCACGCCAGTGTCGATTTCCGGGTGCCATTTCGCCGGGGCAGGCACACCAAACAACGCGTCTATCTCCGGGAACAGCACCTTCAGGGCGCCGCAGTCGCGCAGCACCTGGAAAAAGACCTGTGGGTTGCGGGTGGTGAGGGCGTTCTCCGTCTCTTTCCAGACGCGCTCTGGCGTCAGGTGTTCAAGCTCACCCGCCTCGGTCATGGCGGTCATCAGCGCCATCGTCTCATCGGCAATACGGAAACTGAGATGGGCGTAACGTGCGGCAAAGCGCGCCACGCGCAGCACCCGGAGCGGATCTTCCGAAAACGCCGGGGAGACGTGACGTAAAAGACGGTTGCGCAGATCGTCCTGGCCGCCATAAGCATCAACGATCTGGCCGTTCTCGTCCTGCGCCAGCGCGTTGATGGTGAGATCGCGACGCAGGAGATCCTGCTCCAGCGTGACGTCGGGCGCGGCATAGCAAGTGAAGCCAGTATAGCCGGAACCGGATTTACGCTCCGTACGCGCCAGGGCGTACTCTTCCCGGCTTTGCGGATGGAGGAACACGGGAAAATCGCGGCCTACCTGCTGGTAGCCCGCGTTAAGCATCTCTTCGGGGGTGGCGCCTACCACCACCCAGTCTTTATCTTTGACCGGCAGACCTAACAACGCATCACGTACCGCACCACCGACCAGATAACTCTTCACGCCCTACACTCCCGTTTTCTCTTTTGGCAAGATAATACGTAAGTCTGGCAGAGAAGACGAATTAGTTCATCCAGCGGTCTTTACGTTTACGGCTTGGGATCAGGTGTGGCAGAACAAGACCCAGCACCAGGCCGACGCCCAGCACGCCGCCGCCATACATAAACCACTGCATGATGATGGTGCGCTGTTTGTCATCGAGCTGCAGATTAGCGGCATTCACCTTCTTCTGCGCCACAATCAGCTCATTTTTCAGTTTCTGGTTCTCTTCTTTCAGACCGTTAATCACGCTGTCGCTCTGCGCGACTTTCTGCTGCATTTCAGCGGTGCGCTGGTTCCAGGTACCGTCAATGTTGTTCAGCTTGTCGGTGAGGGTTTTCACCTGGTTTTCCAGATCCGGCACGCGGGTGCGCAGGCTTGGCACGGTGCTCAGCTCTTTCAGGGGGATCCAGGAGGTACGGCCGGAACTGTCGCGAACCTGACCATAATTGGTCTCGGTGTTGGTCTGTAACAGGGTGACTTCCTCGCCGGCATTTACCGTACCCACGAGGCGATAATTATCTCCGGGGCCGCTACGTACCCAGGTGTTCAGTTCGTCAGAAACGTAACGCTTTTCTTCAGCGTGGACCGCAGTCGCGGCGCTAAAAGCGAGTAAAGTAAGTCCAATCAGGCGTAATTTAAGCATATCAGTCGTTATTTTCATAAATAGTGGAACGATAGTAGTGGCATCAGTGTCTCTACGCAAAGGATTCGTCATCAATCAGAATCATCTGTGTCCCGATTGCCGCCGCTGCAAACTTTTTACGCCCGTCAAATTGCTCATTGCGTGGCAATTTGGCGCAAAATACTATGTACTGACAAACAAATGGCGAGGAAGTTCGCCTTCATCGACGCGTCTGTGACGCACGCAAAAGTACAAGGCTATGGCACAAGAGATCGAATTAAAGTTTATCGTCGAAAAAGACAGCGTTGACGCGCTCCGCCAGCATCTGCAAACGCTGTCCGGCGAACACCATGAACCCGTACAGCTGCTCAATATCTATTACGAAACGCCGGACAACTGGCTGCGTCGTCATGATATGGGCTTGCGCATCCGCGGCGCGAACGGGCGCTACGAGATGACGATGAAAATCGCCGGTCGCGTTGTGGGCGGTTTGCATCAGCGCCCCGAATACAATATCGACATCAATCAGCCAGAACTTGAGCTGGAACGTTTTCCGGCAGAAGTGTGGCCAAACGGCGAACTGCCATCCACCCTGGCAGCTGAGGTGCAGCCGCTGTTCAGCACCGATTTCTGGCGCGAGAAATGGCTGGTAACGGAAGGCAAAAGCCGCATTGAAATCGCCCTTGATTTGGGCGAGGTGAAAGCGGGGGAATACCAGGAGCCAATTTGCGAACTGGAGCTTGAACTGCTGGAAGGCGAGACGAACGACGTGCTGAAGCTGGCGCGTAAGCTAGTGAGTCAGTCAGGCTTGCGTCAGGGCAGCCTCAGCAAAGCCGCCCGCGGATATCATCTGGCCGCCGGGAATGCGCCACGGGCGCTGAAAGAGACCCCTGTGTTACGCGTAGCCCCAAAAGCCAGCGTTGAGCAGGGCATGGAGGCGGCTCTGGAGCTGGCGCTTTCGCAGTGGCAGTACCACGAAGAGCTCTGGGTGCGTAATGTGAAAAACGCAAAAGCCCACGTCCTGGCCGCCATCGGTCTGGTTCGTCATACTCTGATGCTGTTTGGCGGCATCGTGCCTCGCAAAGCAAGTGCTCACTTACGCGATCTGCTGACGCAAACTGAAACGCTGATGCTCTCTGATGTGTCTGCGCAAACGGCGATCTACAGCCCGCAAACCGCGGCCGCCAAACTGGCGCTGACCGAGTTTCTGGTGACGCGCGGCTGGCGCACTTTCCTGGACGCGAAAGCCCAGACAAAAATCGCAGAAAACTTCAAACGTTTCGCGGATATCCACCTCTCCCGCCATGCCGCAGAGCTGAAAACCACCTTTGCTTATCCGCTGGGTGACCAGTACGGCGACCAGCTGATCCGTCTGACGCGCAACATCGACTGCATGCTACTGCTGTCGGGTGCCTATGATGATGTCAAAACGCAGGCATGGCTGGAAAACTGGCAGGGGCTGAAACATGCCATCGAAACCCGTCAGCATATTGAGATTGAGCATTTCCGCAACGAGGCCATTTCGCAGGAGCCATTCTGGCTGCACAGCGGAAAACGTTAACTCTGGCAAGGAACCCCTATAATGCCGCTTTCTTCGCAGTTACAGCAGCAGTGGCAGACCGTTTGCGAACGTCTGCCTGAGTCATTACCGGCGTCATCGTTAAGCGAGCAGGCAAAGCGCGTGCTCACGTTCAGTGATTTTGTGCAGGAAAGTATTACTGCTAACCCGGACTGGCTGGTGGAGCTTGAAAACGCCCCGCCGCAGGCTGACGAGTGGCGGCATTATGCAGGCTGGCTGCAAAGCGCGCTGGCTGAGGTGGCGGATGAAGCCACGCTGATGCGCGTTTTGCGCCAGTTTCGCCGCCGGGTGATGGTGCGCATAGCCTGGGCGCAGTCGCTTGAGCTGGTCAGTGAAGAGAGCACGCTCCAGCAGTTGAGCGAGCTGGCGCAGACGCTGATTGTCGCTGCGCGAGACTGGCTCTACGCCGCCTGCTGTAAAGAGTGGGGCACGCCGTGCAGCGAGGAAGGGGTTCCTCAGCCGCTGTTGATTCTGGGGATGGGTAAGCTGGGCGGCTGCGAGCTGAACTTCTCCTCCGATATCGACCTGATTTTTGCCTGGCCGGAGAACGGCTCCACGCGCGGAGGCCGTCGTGAACTGGACAATGCCCAGTTCTTCACCCGTCTTGGCCAGCGTCTGATCAAGGCGCTGGATCAGCCGACGCAGGACGGTTTTGTCTATCGCGTGGATATGCGTCTGCGTCCGTTTGGCGACAGCGGCCCGCTGGTGCTGAGCTTTGCGGCGCTGGAAGATTACTACCAGGAGCAGGGGCGCGACTGGGAGCGTTACGCGATGGTCAAAGCGCGGATCATGGGTGACAGCGACGACGCTTACGCCAACGAGCTACGCGCCATGCTGCGCCCGTTTGTGTTCCGTCGCTATATCGACTTCAGCGTGATCCAGTCCCTGCGTAACATGAAAGGGATGATCGCCCGTGAGGTACGCCGTCGTGGGCTGAAAGATAACATTAAGCTCGGCGCGGGTGGCATTCGTGAAATCGAGTTTATTGTCCAGGTCTTCCAGCTTATCCGCGGTGGTCGCGAGCCGTCGCTGCAATCCCGCTCGTTGCTCCCGACGCTGTCAGCGATTGAGCAACTCCATCTCCTGCCAGAGGGGGACGCGCAAACCCTGCGTGAGGCATACCTGTTCCTGCGTCGTCTGGAAAACCTGCTGCAAAGCATCAATGACGAGCAAACCCAGACCCTGCCGGGGGATGACCTGAACCGGGCGCGTCTGGCGTGGGGCATGCGCGTGGACGACTGGGCCGCACTGACCGAACGGCTGGAGGCGCATATGGCAGGCGTGCGCCGTATCTTTAACGAGCTGATTGGCGATGATGAAAGCGAATCGCAGGACGATACGCTCTCTGAACACTGGCGTGAACTGTGGCAGGATGCCCTGCAGGAAGATGACACTACGCCCGTGCTGGCGCACCTGAGCGACGACGATCGCCATCGGGTGGTGGCGCTGATCGCCGATTTCCGCCTTGAACTCAACAAGCGTGCCATTGGTCCGCGTGGTCGCCAGGTGCTGGATCACCTGATGCCGCACCTGCTGAGCGATGTCTGTTCCCGTGCCGACGCCCCGGTGCCGCTTTCCCGCATGATGCCGCTGTTGAGCGGCATTATTACGCGTACCACCTATCTTGAACTGCTGAGCGAATTCCCGGGGGCGCTGAAGCACCTGATCACGCTCTGCGCGGCGTCACCGATGGTGGCCAACAAGCTGGCGCGTTACCCGCTGCTGCTGGATGAACTGCTCGATCCCAATACCCTCTATCAGCCGACGGCGACCGATGCCTACCGCGATGAGTTGCGCCAGTATCTGCTACGCGTGCCGGAAGAAGATGAAGAGCAGCAGTTGGAAGCGCTGCGCCAGTTCAAACAGGCCCAGATGCTGCGCGTCGCGGCGGCGGATATTGCCGAAACGCTGCCGGTGATGAAAGTGAGCGATCACTTAACCTGGCTTGCGGAAGCGATCATCGATGCGGTGGTGCACCAGGCGTGGATCCAGATGGTGGCGCGTTACGGCCAGCCGAAGCATCTTGCTGAACGAGAAGGCCGCGGTTTTGCCGTGGTGGGCTACGGTAAGCTCGGCGGGTGGGAGCTGGGATACAGCTCCGATCTGGATTTAATCTTCCTGCACGACTGTCCGGCCGACGTGATGACCGACGGCGAGCGAGAAATTGACGGGCGCCAGTTCTATCTGCGTCTGGCCCAGCGCATTATGCACCTGTTCAGCACCCGCACGTCATCGGGCATTCTGTACGAAGTGGATGCCCGTCTGCGTCCGTCCGGCGCGGCTGGTATGCTGGTGACCTCAACGGAATCCTTCGCCGATTATCAGAAAAACGAAGCCTGGACGTGGGAGCATCAGGCGCTGGTGCGCGCCCGCGTGGTGTATGGCGATCCGCAGTTAAAAACGCAGTTTGATGCCATTCGTAAAGCGGTGATGACCACCCCGCGTGAAGGCAGTAAGTTGCAGACCGAAGTGCGCGAAATGCGTGAAAAGATGCGCGCGCATTTGGGCAATAAACACCGCGATCGGTTTGATATTAAAGCCGATGAGGGTGGCATTACCGACATTGAGTTTATCACCCAGTATCTGGTGCTCCTGCACGCGCATGACAAGCCGAAGCTGACCCGCTGGTCGGATAATGTGCGCATTCTGGAGCTGCTTGCGCAAAACGACATCATGGATGAGCAGGAGGCGCAGGCCTTAACCCGCGCCTACACCACGCTGCGCGATGAGTTGCACCACCTCGCCTTGCAGGAACAGCCGGGCCACGTGGCGCTCGACTGCTTTACCCGTGAACGCGACCAGGTGAAAGCGAGCTGGCAGAAGTGGCTGGTGGAACCGTGCGTAACAAAACAAGTGTGATATCATCGCGCGCAAATTGTGAATCTTTCTGGAGTCAGGAATGAAAGTAACACTGCCAGAGTTTGAACGTGCTGGAGTTATGGTTGTCGGCGATGTAATGCTTGATCGCTACTGGTATGGGCCGACCAGCCGTATCTCCCCGGAAGCACCGGTACCGGTCGTTAAGGTCGATACCATTGAAGAGCGTCCTGGCGGCGCGGCAAACGTGGCGATGAACATTGCTTCTCTGGGCGCGCATTCGCGTCTGGTGGGCCTCACCGGTATCGACGATGCGGCGCGCGCGCTGAGCAAGTCGCTGGCGGACGTGAACGTGAAGTGCGATTTCGTTTCTGTTCCGACGCACCCGACCATTACCAAGCTGCGCGTGTTGTCGCGTAACCAGCAGCTGATCCGCCTCGACTTTGAAGAAGGGTTTGAGGGTGTGGATCCTGAGCCGCTGCACGAGCGCATTAATCAGGCGCTGGGCAATATCGGCGCGCTGGTACTGTCTGATTACGCCAAAGGGGCACTGGCAAGCGTACAACAGATGATCCAGCTGGCGCGTAAAGCCAATGTGCCGGTACTGATCGATCCGAAAGGCACCGACTTTGAGCGCTATCGTGGCGCAACGCTGCTGACGCCTAATCTCTCTGAGTTTGAAGCGGTGGCGGGCAAGTGCAAGTCGGAAGCGGAGATCGTCGAGCGCGGCATGAAGATCATCGCTGACTTCGAGCTGTCTGCACTGCTGGTGACCCGCTCCGAGCAGGGAATGACGCTGCTGCAGCCGGGCAAGGCGCCGCTGCATATGCCAACCCAGGCGCAGGAAGTCTATGACGTGACCGGTGCCGGTGATACGGTGATTGGCGTACTGGCGGCAACGCTGGCGGCGGGTAACTCCCTCGAAGAAGCGTGCTACTTTGCGAACGCCGCGGCGGGCGTGGTTGTCGGTAAACTTGGGACCTCTACCGTTTCGCCAATTGAACTGGAAAACGCCGTGCGCGGCCGCGCCGATACCGGTTTTGGCGTCATGACGGAAGAAGAGCTGAAAGTGGCCGTTGCCGCCGCGCGTAAACGCGGTGAGAAAGTGGTGATGACCAACGGCGTATTCGACATTCTGCACGCGGGCCATGTCTCTTATCTGGCGAATGCACGCAAGCTGGGCGATCGTCTGATTGTGGCGGTGAACAGCGATGCCTCGACCAAACGTCTGAAGGGCGAAACGCGTCCAGTGAATCCGCTGGAGCAGCGTATGATTGTGCTCGGCGCGCTGGAAGCGGTGGACTGGGTTGTGCCGTTTGAAGAAGACACGCCTCAGCGCCTGATTGCCGGCATTCTGCCTGACCTGCTGGTGAAAGGCGGCGATTACAAACCGGAGCAAATCGCGGGCAGCGAAGAGGTCTGGGCCAACGGCGGTGAAGTGATGGTGCTCAACTTTGAGGACGGGTGTTCAACCACCAACATCATCAAAAAGATCCAGAAAGACAGTCAGTAAAAAACGGGCCAGTTGGCCCGTTATTTCACCCTCTCCCCGTGGGAGAGGGCTGGGGTGAGGGCATCAGGCCGCACTTAGGCCTGGTCATCCACCGGCGGTATCGCTGGTGCCGGCTTCACTTCTTCCGGGGTATTGCGGTTTTCCAGCTCGGTAAGACGCTGTTCCAGCAGCGCCAGCTTTTCACGGGTGCGCAGCAGAACCTGTGTCTGCACGTCAAACTCTTCGCGGCTCACTAAATCAAGGCGAACCAACTGCGCCTGCAGCGTCTGGCGGATTTTCTTCTCAACGTCATCACCAAATTCACGAATGCCTTTTGGCATGGACTCATGAACCTGACGCGCAATTTGCTCAATTTTCTTCGGGTCAATCATAGTGGCTTCCCTTGATAAGACGGTGTTGATGAACATTGTAGCGCGTCATGCTCCAGGATAAAGCAGATTTGTTTGAAGCTTATGCATTGCCCAGGTTAATCAATAGCGTTATAGTTATCTCGCTTATTCTCAGGGCGGGGCGAAATTCCCCACCGGCGGTAAATCAGCGTCATGCTGAAAGCCCGCGAGCGCTTTGGGTGAACTCTCAAAGGTCAGCAGATCCGGTGTAATTCCGGGGCCGACGGTTAAAGTCCGGATGGGAGAGAGTAACGATCCAGTCGGGCATGGGCCCGCTCACGTTATCTTTTTGCCGCTTATACGGCGCTCCTAAGACTGCCCTGATTCTGGTAACCATAATGTTAATGAGGTTTTTTTACCATGAATCAGACGCTACTTTCCTCTTTTGGCACTTCAACTCAACGTGTTGAACATGCACTGGATGCCCTGCGCGAAGGCCGCGGCGTGATGGTGCTTGACGATGAAAACCGTGAAAACGAAGGCGACATGATTTTCGCCGCCGAAAACATGACCGTTGAGCAGATGGCGCTGACCATCCGTCACGGCAGCGGCATCGTATGCCTGTGTATTACCGAAGACCGCCGTAAGCAGCTCGAGCTGCCTATGATGGTCGAAAACAACACCAGCGCCTTTGGTACCGGCTTTACCGTGACCATCGAAGCCGCGCATGGCGTGACTACCGGTGTCTCCGCGGCTGACCGTCTGACTACTGTCCGTGCAGCAATTGCCGATGACGCCAAGCCATCCGACCTGCACCGTCCTGGCCACGTCTTCCCGCTGCGTGCGCAGGCGGGCGGTGTGCTGACCCGTGGTGGCCACACTGAAGCGACCATCGATCTGGTGACGCTGGCAGGCTTCAAACCTGCAGGCGTACTGTGTGAACTGACCAACGATGACGGCACCATGGCGCGCGCACCAGAGTGCATCACCTTTGCACGCCTGCACAACATGCCGGTCGTGACAATTGAAGATCTGATCGAATACCGTCAGGCGCACGAGCGCAAAGCCAGCTGAACGGTGCATGAATGAAAAAGCCGGGGAAACCCGGCTTTTTTGTCTCTAGTGGTAGTTAATTTTAAACAGCACGACCGTTTCAAACGGACCAGAATCGATACCCTTTCCCTCTGCACGTGAAAGCTCAGCCGTGTACGTGGTCTCGAAATGCAGCACCGAACCGGTAAAATCAGCGTACTCGTCATACTGATTGAAGGTGTAGGGCTGTGTGCCGTTAAGAATGCGCAGCTTCAGGCCATTACCAATCAGCAACGCCGTATCATTGGCCGTCAACTCGCTATCGGTATAGAACGACGAGTCGATCTTAAATCCGTCTGAACACTGCGCATCCTGTACTTTACTGGTTTTAACCGAGAACGTTCGCGTACGCGTGCCCTGATTGACGATGTCACGTGCGCTGAAGGTGCCAAAGTCGATCTCCTGATTTTCAGGGTAAATACTGAACGTCGCTCCGCAGTCCAGTACCCTGATGTTTTCCAGCCCGTTAATGTGGTATTTGAGGTTTTTGGCATCAGGAAGCGCATTTACGCCGCCTTTGCCGTCAAACTGCACGACGATGTAATCACCAAGCGTGCTGACGTAGCCCTGAGGCGGTATCGCTTTGAGCTTAACATACAGCCTGAAGCGTGCCGCAAAGGTTCGTGAGGTATGTACATCCCACGCATTCCCCGAACAGATGTATTTCTCCCAGCCCATTGCTTTTAACTGTTCGGCCGTGTATTTGCTCAGGCTGTTGTTGTCCAGACACTGACGGGTATCCACGCCGTAGGTTTGCCCGATGGCATCGTAATCTGCACCCTCGTAGGTTACACCGAGCTCGTAGTAAGGATCCGACACCGACGGATAAGGGTTCACCCAGGCGAAGACGTCTTCGTTCTCATGATTTGACGCGGTATTTCTGTCGCAATACACGGGGATTTTGATATCGCTGGATTCCCAAATCTTTTGCCCAACCCTGGCTGTGCTGGGGATTGAGAATTCTGACACCGTTTTGGTTTGCTCCACCGGGCCATTTTGTGTGCCAAGGTAGCAGTTCAGCGCCAGCGCCTGCTTAAGGGGGCACATCACCAGCATTAAAAGGAAAAGCTTAGCGAGATGTCGCATTTTGCCCTACCTTGCGCGGCGTTAGCGTGCATGGTGTTGACCCGGTACAGGTTAAATTGACCTTGCGTAGCGCACCATAATCATCAATATAACCTATGCTGTAGCCCGTTCCTTCTGTTTCACTTAGCGTCAGCGTACTGGTCGCAAACGGGCTAATCATCAGACTGTCGAAGCCTGGCATCATGGTTTTTCCGTTATTGCTCAGCCATGCCAGCGTAATGAAATAGGGCGTTGGGTTTTTCAGGCGCATGGTTTTGCCCGACAGCGTCACCGACAGCTGCATCTCCGTCTCTTCACCTGCTTTTTTACGAATGCTTTCCGGCCGCCAGAACAACTTTATGCGGCTCTGCATAGCCACCTGCATGACGCTGCGCTCCTCTTTCAGGCTCCCGCTTTTGGGCGGCACTTCACGCAGATTGAAATAAAACAGCGTTTCCCGATCCTCCGGCAGCTGTTGCGTCGCGGCCTGTTTCACGATCCGCACCTGTGACGAGGCGCCGGGTTCAATGCGCTGAATAGGCGGCAGGACCATAAAATGGGTGTCCTCTTTGCGCCCGTCCCGATCCTCCACCCAGGCGAGGGCAAGGTAGGGAAGCGATTTGCTCTGGTTTTCAATGGTCAGGCTGCTGGCTTTATCGCTTTCGGCAAAGACGATGCGCGTCCTGTCCAGGTTAATTGCCGCCTGCGAGACGCCGGAGCCACAAAACAGGAGTGCTGCTAAATAAACGTATGATTTCATAGTGATAAGTTACTGGCAGGGCAGCATCAGCTGCGTGGTGTTGTCGAGAGAGGCTGGCAGGGAGAAATGACACTGCTGATCGTCTCCCCAGGTGACGATAAAGTGCTGTTCAGCTTTTACCGCCCCCAGCCAGATATGTCCGTCCTGGGCGATAATGCCCACCTCTTTGCCTGAATCCTGCTCGCGCACCTGGGCGCCGAGAGGCGGCGTGCCGCTGGCGGTACGCACGATCCCGGCAACATCCTGACCCTGACGGGAGGCAATCAGCCGATAACCGATTGCACCCTCGGTCCAGGTGGAGCGAATGACGTGGTTATCGACATCGACACCCTCTGGCAGGTTATTCAGATTGACCTGTACGCTGGCGGGCATATAGCTCGAAAAGGCGGGCAGGACGCCAATACCAAACATGTTGGTGGCATCGCGGGACATATTCAGCGGTATATTGCCGATCCCTTCCGTGCTGACCATCACGCGCGGTTCGTTGCCGTAGCTCCGGCGATGAAGCGACGCCCCGTGGGCGGTTGCGGTAAACGAGCCGTTCCAGCTCGCGCTGACGGAACGGTAGTCATGGGCCTTGTAGCTTCCGGACAGGTTCAGATCTCCCGTCCCGGCATAGTGCTGATAATTCGCGCTGACTTGCGCCCCGGCATCAGTTTTTTTGCTCTCGGTACCAGCGGATATCCCCCAGGTATTGTTACTGTCTGAAGAGTCATACCAGGAGAGCGTTTGACGCGTCGTGTCGCTGTTTCTCAGATCGTAATTGAGGCGATGATCCGGATCGAGGGGAATGCTTAAAGAGAAGTAAACCTGCGTGTCATCGCCTTGATCCTGATAATGTGTTTTGCTCCATGAGGCCGTCACGCCAAGATTTTTCCAGCGACCAAGGTCGAAGTTGTATCCTGCCGTGAGTGTGCCGGTGGTGGAGGGGGCTCTGTCCCACCAGGTCTGGCGCAGCATACCAAGGTAAAGGTTTAGCGACAGGGCGGGGATGTACTGGCTGGCAGTGATGCTTAGCGTCTGTTTTTCCGTTTCCGCGTTATCCCGGTCTTTTTCAAGAAAGCGGGCATAGCTGAGAAAGCGGCTGTCGGAGTAGCGGTAGCTGGCAAGCGTGAGCTGACTCCCGGTGGTGTCGAAACGCTTGCTGTAGTTGATGCGGTAACTGTATCCCGTCTGCTTTGCTTCCCCCTCGTGCTGGCTGCTGGCCTGGGTGACATCAAATGACAGCGCGCCCAGCATATCCATGTTCTGCCCGATACCTGCCGCCAGCGCGCGGTAATCATTACCGCTGTTCAGGATCCCACCGTACAGGGAGGTCCGGGACAGGACGCCCCAGGAGAATTCGCTGCTTAAAAAGGCCTCGTTTTCGACCTGATGCGAGCTGTCCTGACGGGGTTTACCGCCCGCCAGCTTATAGCGAACCTGGCCTTGTCGCGTCAGGAAAGGCACAGAGGCAGCAGAAACCTGAAAGGTGCTGGTATGACCGTCTTCTTCGGCGACGGTGACGTCCAACGTTCCCTGTACGGACTGGTTGATATCCTGTATGACGAAAGGGCCCGGTGGGACTTTGGTTTGATAGATAATCCTGTCTGCCTGGCTGACGGTCACGGTGGCATTCGTCTGAGCAATACCAGAAATTTGTGGCGCGTAGCCGCGCAGAGACCAGGGGAGCATGCGCTCGTCGCTGATAAGTGAGGCTCCGGTGTAGGAAAATCCGTCGAAAATATCCGACTGAAAATCTGACTCACCCAGCGTGAACTTTGAGCCAAGTGCAGGCAGAGGGCGAAAAAGGTAGGCGCGAGAAAGGCGGCCGTCGCTCTGCGACCTCCCTTCCGTACGGTTAAGGGCGTACTGATAATCTCCCCGCAGTCGCCAGGCGCCCAGGTTGGCGCCAGCGGTCCCGTAGGTATTGACGTTATCGCTGCTTGACCCCTCATCTGGCTGATAGCGGCTGGCAAACAGATTGTAATCCAGCAGCACGCCTGAGACACCGTTGTCCCAGGTCGCGGGCGGCGTCCAGTTGGTGGAACGGTACTGTAGCCAGGCCTGAGGTAGGGTGACTTCCAGCGTTTGCGTCGCCTGAATAAACTCGAAACGAACCTGCGGCAGCGGGGAAAAGTCGACACAGCCCGCGTTAACCGTCAGCATGCTGCGGTATTTATCGTCCAGACCAAAAGTGTCCGCCAGATCGGACGGAATGCAGACTTCCGTTGTATCGTCTTTTATATACCAGGCTAACTGCCAGCCGCTAGCGAGTGACGTATTATTAATTGCAACGTTAACGAAATAATGACCCGGCGCAACGTGGTTCTTATCTTTGAACTGGGATAAATCAACATTGCCGCGCTGATCTTTATCAATAGCGTTAATATTAAATTCAACGGCGGCCAGTGGAAGAGGCGTAAGAAAGCCAGCAATGATGATCGAAAATGCACTGTATTTCATCATTCAGCTCTCAAATAAAATTACGGCAATGGCTGGCAAATATATTGCCAGCCGAAATATAATTAACGGTATGGGCTTATTTATACAACAGGACGTAATTCGCGGTAGATTCGACCTGGCCTGCCGTTGCTGTTTTACCATCGACCACTTCCATCTGCGCTTTGAAGTGCAGCGTCTGGGTCGCTGAACCCGCAGAAAGATCGACAGTTTGAGCCGTACCAAGTGTGATAGGGGACTCTGCATTATCCAGCAGACGAACGCCCACGTTCTGCGCGCCGCCCGCATAGGTATTGCTCATCAGGCTGGTATCGGTTGCGTCGGTAGCGGTGCTGCTGAAGGTTACGTCCACTTTGGTGACGGGTGTTGCGGTTTCATCTGCAGCGTCAAGCTGGCAGTTTTCCAGGTTGATATCAACCGGTACCGCCGTGGATTTTTTATTCACATTCATCACCGCCGTGGTGAACTGGCCAAGTTCAATCTCTTTATCAATACTGTCTGGTGCAATATTGCATGGTGCGTCAATAATAATGCCCTTAAAGGTGATTTTACCGGAGCCCTGATCGCTTGCCAGTGCATTGCCAGAGATAAAAGAGCCTAAAGCAACCGCCAAAAGTGTTTTTGAAATATTTCGCATGAAATATCCTTGTTATGAATAATATTTAAGAGATATTGATGTTTGAGGCGGTTGTATTCTAAAACTAATTGTAACAATACGTGATTAAAAAATAATTAAAGACTCTTTAAGTATGCGTTTATTAATTATTGAAGTGAATGGCTTACGTAGAAAAAAGAGGGCGAGGGGCTAAATAAGCAGACCAAAAGAAAATGCTGGTCTGCTTTTTGATCAATTATTGATAATTTATTTTGACAATAATGTCTTTACTGAATGGTCCAGGAATAACGGCTTCACCAGGTTTACGGGTTAGCTCCGCCGTATAGTCATGCGTCAGCGTCGTCTCCGTATCATCAGGGTGATAGGTTGCAAAAGGAAGATACTGGTTGTACGTCACGTCGCCATTGGTTTTATCAATGAGACGCATGAGTAAACCATTTCCCATGTCCAGATGCGTATTATCGTAGAGCGTATCGGTGGTGTAAAAGCTGGTCGTCACGTCAAATTGTTCTGAACAGCCAGCAGTGGCATCCCGGATTGTCGAAATGCTAAACGGTGAGGTGACGGCGTTGGCGTTGACTGCGCTCTCCGTAAACTGGCCAAAATTCACAATCTGATTTTCAGGGTAGATCCGGATATCCACACCGCAGTCCAGGAAGTGAATATTTGACAGCCCGGTAATGTCGTAATGCAAGTTTTTTGCTTTTGGAAGCGTGTTGATTCCGCCTGAACCGTCAAACGTCAGTACGGTGACGGAGGGAAAGGTATAGTCAAACTGCTCTTTTGGTATCGCTTTTAGCTTCACGTAGAGACGAAAGCGCACGCTAAACGTGATGTTTTTCTGAATTGTGACGCCATTGCAGGCTGCTTCCTTGTAGTCACCCCACTTATCATCCTGCTTATCAAGGCAGGCTCCCGTATCAATTTTGATATCGGGGATGTCATAGTCAATACCGTTATAGGTTACGCCAAACGCCAGATAGGGATTGTTGGTCATCAGGCTATCGGTGTTATGAAAACTGTCCAGGATATAGGCATAAACGTGTTCACTCCAGGGATCCTGCGAGACAGGTTTTGTACTGTCGCGGGTGGCGTGATCGCAATATACCGTCACCAGCAAATCGCCGCTTTCCCAAATTTTTTGTCCGGCTGGGGCGTTGGCTGGGACCGTGAACGTCGGGAGCGTTGTTGTGACCAGACTTTGACCGCCCAATGAATCTTTGTAACAGTCCATCGCCCATGCGGAGGATGAGAACAAACATAAAAGGGCAATCACCGCGAGATGTATTTTTTTCATCATTATCCCTTATTCACCGGTTTGCTCTGGCAGGCAGGTTGCACCGCGTTACAACTCACCTTAAACATTTCCAGACCGCCATAATCGCTGATATACCCGACTTGAAATTCAGCGGGCAGCTTAGCCAGTGACTGGCTGGCCTGACCAAACGGCTCAATCATTACGCTCTCTGCGCCCGGCAATAAGGTTTTACCGTTCAGTCCGATATAGCCCACGGTGATGTAATAGGGGCTGCTGTTTTTAAACTGCAGCGTACCCGAGGCGCGGGATATAACCACTTTATCCAGCGGAACAAACTGGCCCTCCTTCAGCTCAATGGCTTTTGGCCGCCAGAACAGTTTAAGCCGGCTTTGCATGGCGATTTGCATCACGTTCTTCTGCTCGGCTTTGGGTGGGATCTCCCGCATGTTGTAATAAAACAGCGACTCTCGATCGGCTGGAAGTCGGCTGAGGTTTTGCTGCGCCATCAGGCGAACCTGCGCCTGTTCGTCAGGCTCGATACGCAACAATGGCGGAACAGGAGAGATAAACTCGCGCGTTTTTTTACCCTCTTTATCCTCAATCCACGACTGAGCCAGATAAGGATCGGTTTTACTCTGGTTTATCAGTCTGACCGACACGCTTTTTGCTGAGGCGTTGAAAATGATGCGTGTTCTGTCGGGCGATACGGTGGCCCAGGCAAAGCTGCACGTGCCAAGGAAACAGATAAGTCCTTTTGAAATCATCGTGATGTTCATTTTATTCATCCTGAATTAATGCACTGTTTTACAAGGTAAAAATATAGCGTCACCGTTAAGATTACTTTGGTTCGGCGGCGTGATTTCACACGCTTTGTCAGACCAGGTGAGACGTAACGTACTGTTTTCCTGAATCCCGCTGAGATAAACAAACCCTTCTTCGGCAACCAGACCGACCTCTTTACCCGTAGCGCTGTCGACGATACTGACGCCCAAAGGAGGGAACTGACCGTTTTCCTGTCGAATAATGCCGACAATCTGGTAGCCCGTGGTGGCGTTCAGCTTGCTGTAACCAATGGCACCTTCCGTCAGCGTGGTGCGAATAACGGAGGTTGCTATATCCACGCCATCAGGCAGCGTGTTGCTGTTAACGCGCACCGTGGAGGTGGTGTAGTTGCTGAGTGAGGGGACGACAGCAATACCGAATGCGTTAGTGCGCGTGCGCGAACTGTTGACCTCAATTCCGTCAACACCATCGGCATCGATCATCATGCGAGCGTTATTGGCCGGGCTGTAATCATGCAGGGCTACGCCATGTCGCGTGGCGGTGATTGAGCCGTTCCAGCCCGCGTTGATCGAACGGTATTGATTGGGCTGAACGCTTCCTGAAAGATTGAGGCGTCCGTAAGGAGAATAGTGCTGGTATCCGCCGCGCAATGACGGTTCGCCTTCGCGCAAATCGTCTTCCGTCGTAGAGGCCGAGAGATTCCACGTATTGTTGCGATCGGAGGCGTCATAGTAAGAAGCCATATGAGACGCGCTGTCGCCGCCTGAACGCTGGTAGCTGTACATAATGCTACGATTTTGCTCCAGCGGGAGGGTGAAGGCGAAATAGACCTGGTTTTCGTCGCTGTCATCCCAGCGCACGCGGCTTAGCGCCAGCGATGCGGATAAACCTCTTAAGTTGCCGATATCAAAATTGCGGCTCAGCGAAAAGGAGTAGTTTGTGTTGCTGCTGTTGTCCCAGTAGGTGTTACGGGTGACGTTGAGATAAGTATTTAATGCCAGCGAATCAAGGTACTGGTTGAAGGAGATAACGTAACTCTCTTTTTCGTTTGTCGTTGAGGTATCTCCGTCCCGGGAGGCGAGATATTCACTCATTGAGACATATTCTTTATCCGAGAATCGATAACCTGCGAAGGTGATCTGGCTGCCGGTCGCCTCAAAACGTTTTGCGTAGTTGGCGCGATAGCTGTACCCACGCTGTGTCTCATTTTTTCCCTGGTGGAGCGTGGCCTCGGCGCCCGTCACATCAAAAGAGATCGAGCCGAACGAATCCAGGTTGAAGCCGATACCGGTGGTCATGGCCTGATAATCATCAGCCGTCAGCAGGGTGCCGCCATACAGTGACACATTACTCAGCCAGCCCCACGAGAGTTCACCTGTCCAGAAAAGCGGGTTATTGATGTCGTTATGGCCCGTAGCGGTGGGCTTACCGATGGATGTTTTATAGCGCACCTGGCCTTTTCGGGTCAGGAAGGGAATTGAGGATGAACCCACCTGGAAGGTGGTTTTGCGCCCATCTTCCTCTTCGACCACTACGTCCAGCTGTCCCTGGTAGGTTTCACCCAGGTCTGAAATGGTGAACGGCCCCGGCGCGACGGTTGTTTGATAAAGAACGCGGCCAGACTGGGAGACGGTCACTTTGGCATTGGTCTGCGCGATGCCGTTAATTTGTGGTGCATAACCCTGTAAATCAGGCGGCAGCATACTTTCATCACTTTCCAGTGAGGCACCGGTAAAGTGGAAGGTATCAAAAATATCTGAGCTTAAATCATATTGCCCCAGCGTCATTTTTGATGACAGCGAAGGGATAGGGCGGTAGAGATAGGTCCGTGCCAGACTGCTGTCGCTGCCTGTAGACTCACCGTGACGAAAGTTTTGGTTATATTGATAATCTGAACGCAGACGCCACGCGCCGAGGTTAAACCCGAGCGTGCCGTAGGCGCTGATATTCTGGCTGTCGTCGCCCCCGTGGGGATCGTACTGGCTGCCATAGAGATTATAATCAAGTAAAACACCCGCAATGCCTTCATCCCAATATTCCGGCGGCGTCCAGTTCTTCGCCTGATATTTCATCCATGCCTGGGGAACGGTGACGGAAAGCACCATCGTCCCTTTATTAAGGGAAAAGCCCAGCTCAGGAACAGCCGAAAGATCAAGGCAACGTCCGTCCTGAGATTTATGGAGTCGCGAAATAAAATCGGTGCTTAGTCCGAAAGCGGATAACTGCCCGGCATTCACGCAAATTTGCGAACCGCTTTCGTTTTCCGTTGCGATCCACTCCATTGTTGCGGATTGAGGCAACGTGTTTTTATTGACCTGAATGCGGACGAGATAGCTACCCGGCGCGATGTGGCCTTTTTTCTCAAACTGGGAAATATCAATATTACTTCGGTCTTCAACGTCAATCATATCTGTGTTGAATTCAACCGCGGAGACAGGCAACACGAATAAAGCTGAGTAAAGTGTGACACTCAGCGAATACTTTATAAAAGCAGAGAGGCGGGAGAGTTGATGCGCTGAGTGTTTTAGCATAAATCCGTTTCGCTTTTAAAAAGAAGGCATAAAAGCCGATGAGTCCTTCATCGGCTACGTTTTCAGACGGCAATCAAATTACTTATATTCAAGGATATAGTTCGCCTGGGCCTGAACGTTACCCGGGGTAGCCTGGCTGCCAGATACCGGTTCCATTCGGGCTTTGAAGTTCAGTTCCTGATAGGCATTTGTGGTGGGGAATGACACTTCAATCGGCGTACCCAGCGTGACTTTATTGCTGCCGCTATCCAGCAAGCGAACGCCCACACCTGTTGCACCGCCGATGTTGCCGTCAAGCGTGTTTTTCATCAGGCTGGTGTCGGTTGAATCGGTACTTGCGGAGGCAAAGGTGACCTTCACTTTGTCGATCGTGGTGGTGGTTTGTCCGGTGGTAGAAGAGAGAATGCAATCCTGCAGGTGGATATTCACGTCAACCGGCAGCGAGTTTTTACCGCTGTTCAGCACGCTATCCGCGACTTCTCCTAATTCAATCGTCTGATTTTCATCTCCCGGGGTGATAGAGCAAGGCGCACTGATAACTTCACCGGTGAACGTGATCTTCCCCGAGCCCTGGTTATCTGCTGCCATAGCAGTAAATGACAGACCAGAAAGCAATGCAGTTGTCGCAACTGCCAGAATAGTCTTGTTAAACATGAAGATATAATCCTTTATCTAAGAGTGGATGGCGCAATAATTTTAATGAATTAATATTGCAACACTTTTATTTCATTAAAGCGGTCGAAATATACCAGTCGCAATATGGTTCATCTCGTGAGCATTTCTAAATGGGGGATTTAGAGACTATTAATAAATCATTTGAAATTATAAATGGGAAAAATGCTGTTGCTCAACAGCCAGAATGCTCGGTTTAAATAGTGATTGACATCAATCTTTTGAGTTTTTTTTAATACACGAAGCGGTAATTATTTTACGGGGAATAGTTATAAATAATATTTCTTAAGTGAATTCTATGGCGATTAGAAAGTATGGTGCCGGACTTTATATCATTAATACTGATAGTTGGTATTCACTGACATTAAAAGAAATTGCGCTCCCTCAAATAAGGAAGCGCAACCGTTCAGCCAATACCCGCCGTTTGTAACAACACCAGGCTTAATCCCATTACAGACATTCCGCACAACACCCCATAACTCGGATTGTTGTTAGGATCGATCTCTTTCGCCAGCGGCATCAGTTCATCAACCGACAGCGCCACCATAATCCCCGCAACTGCGGCCATAATGGCGGCCATCACCACCGGTGAAACCAGGCTTCCCAGTATCAGCCACGCCAGTACGCCCCCGAGAATTTCCGCCATGCCCGATATCCCGGCCCAGAACACGGCGGTGCGTTTTGACCCCGTGGCGGCATAAACCGGCCCGGCAACGGCTAGCCCTTCAGGAATATTGTGTAAGGCCACCGCCAGGGCGATACCCAGACCCATCTCCAGATTGCTGCTGGCGGTGACATAGGTCGCGACACCCTCCGGGAAGTTGTGCAGGCTGATGCCGAGCGTCAGGAGGATGGCAGTACGTTTAATCTTTTGCGGCACCGGCGCGACGCTTTTTTGCATCAAATCCTGCGGATGTGCATGGGGCAGCATGCGGTCGAGGGCAAAATAGCCCAGCAGACCAAAAACAAACATGCCATAACCCAGTACCGGAGACATGCCTTCTGTGCCCAGTGCGGCAGGCAGCATCTCCATCAGGGAGATGAGCAGCATAATGCCGGCAGCAAATCCCAGTGAAAAGGCCAGCACGCGGTTAGACGGCTTTTGACCAAGCACACCGAGGATCGCACCGATAAAGGTGGCGGCACCCGCCAGGATGGTCAGGATCAAGGGGACGGACATGCAATGCTCCTTGTGATAATGATTCTCATTAATACTAATAATTCACGTTGGCCAAAGCGAGAGGGCAACCTCTGTTTTACATATTCCTTACATTCAAATTTCCTGATGATGATCTTCACGCTTATCTGCGTTCATCTTTGTCGTGTTAAGCGTAATGTAGCACCATCAAATTGACACCTTCTGTAAGGATATCACCATGACTTCTTCACGTATGCCAGCACTGTTTTTAGGCCACGGTAGCCCAATGAACGTTCTGGAAGACAACGTCTACACCCGCACATGGCGTCACCTGGGCGAGACGTTGCCGCGTCCGAAGGCGATTGTGGTGGTGTCTGCACATTGGTTCACCCGTGGCACTGGCGTAACTGCCATGGAGGCGCCAAAAACAATCCATGATTTTGGCGGTTTCCCGCAGGCGTTGTACGACACGCATTATCCGGCCCCCGGCTCGCCCGAGCTGGCACAGAAGCTGGTGGATTTGCTGGCACCTGTCCCGGTCGCGCTGGATAAAGAGGCATGGGGCTTTGACCACGGCTCATGGGGCGTGCTGATAAAAATGTACCCGGACGCCGACATCCCGATGGTGCAGTTGAGTATCGACAGCACTAAACCGGCAGCCTGGCACATGGAGATGGGCCGCAAGCTGGCTACGCTTCGTGATGAAGGCATTATGCTGGTGGCAAGCGGTAACGTGGTACACAACCTGCGCACGGCGCGCTGGCACGGTGAAAATACGCCTTACCCATGGGCAACGTCCTTTAACGATTACGTTAAAGACAATCTGACCTGGCAAGGCCCGGTTGAGCAGCATCCGCTGGTGAACTATCTGGATCACGAAGGCGGTTCGCTCTCTAACCCAACGCCGGAACACTTCCTGCCGCTGCTGTACGTTCTTGGCGCGTGGGATGGCCAGGAACCGGTGACGATCCCGGTCGACGGTATTGAGATGGGGAGTTTGAGTATGCTGTCGGTGCAGGTGGGGTAATAAAAGCAAAGCGGCAACCTGCGGTTGCCGTTTTTAGTGTTTACACCCTCTCCCGTGGGAGAGGGCATCAGGCCGCACTCTACTCAACAAAAATATGCGGATAGAACCGTGACAGATCCTGCGTGATCAGCGCGCGATCTTCGCGGATGCCAATCCCGGCAGGCTGATCGTTGATGAGCCAGCTGCCAATCAGCGTATAGCTGTCGCCAAATTTCGGCAGCTGATAAAACGCCTGGACGATCATTCCTTCTTCGCCGTAAGGCCCTTCAACCGCTTCCAGCGTTTTACCGTTTTCGATAATGGAGACGTTTGCCCCCTCGCGGGAGAAGATTGGCTTCACGACATATTTTTCCATTTGCGGATAATCATCTTCCGCAAAGTATGCCGGCAGCAGGTTCGGGTGGTTCGGGAACATTTCCCACAGCATCGGCAGCAGGGCTTTGTTGGAGATGATGCTCTTCCACGCCGGTTCCAGCCAGCGCACGCCAGCGTCTTCCAGCTTGGTGGAGAACATCTCACGCAGCATATATTCCCACGGGTAGAGTTTGAACAGGTTGCTGATCACCTGATCCTGCAGGTCAGTAAACTGACCTTTCTCGCCCAGACCGATATCCTCTATATAGAGAAACTCGGTGGCGACTTCCGCTTCGGCAGCACAATCCTGCAGATACTGAACCGTTCCACGATCTTCTTCCGTGTCACGGCAGCAGGCGAGATGCAGCAGGTTGAAACCGTGCTGTTCACGCAGCTCGGCGAAACGCTCAATCAACTTTTCCTGCAGGCTATTGAACTGGTCGCTCTCTTCCGGCAGGTTTCCGGCGTTCATCTGGTCTTCCAGCCAGATCCACTGGAAGAAGGCCGCTTCATACAGAGAGGTTGGTGTATCGGCGTTATTTTCAAGAAGCTTAGGTTCACCCACGCCATCCCACGCCAGATCAAGGCGAGAATAGAGCGAGGGCTGGCTGGTTTTCCACGACTGGCGCACAAAGCCCCAGGTGTGCTTCGGAATGCGGAATTTAGCCATCAGCTCGTCGCTGTCGATCACTTTCTCGACAACCTTCAGGCACATCTGATGGAGCTCTGCCGTCACCGCCTCCAGTTTTTCCACCTGGGCGAGCGTCAGTTTGTAGTAAGCGTCTTCACACCAGTACGGCTCGCCATACATGGTGTGGAAGTTAAAACCGTATTCGGTCGCTTTTTCGCGCCAGTCCGGGCGCTCGGTGATACTGACTCGTTCCATGATCAGCCGCCCATTGAGCGAGTTGACGTACCCGTCGCGCTGCGCTGCATGCTGGTCTGTTTCGCCACAGATTCACCGAACCCGCCGCGGGTGATGGTGCTGGTGGTAGCCGGTTTCGGAGCCATCGCCGTTTTCGGTACGGTCACGGTGCGGCCAGGCGTTGCTGCGCCATAGCCTTTGCCGCTGGCATCGGTGTATTGGCCGTAGGCCGGGCTGGCCGGGTTTTTCGAGCTAAACAGCGGCTGCTGCTGGTAACCCGCACCGCCGCCCATCAGGCGGCCCATCATATAGCCGGCCATCAGTGGCATCCAGAAGCTGCCGCTGGACTGAGCTTGCGCCTGATTTTCTGGCGCCGTTCCCGCCTCAGCCGGTGTCTGTTGACACTGGCCTTCACCGAACTCTGCCACGCAGTCTTCGCGTGTGGCATATTTCGGTGCGGTACGTTCCGCTTCTTTCAGGGCGTTGTTATAGGCGGTCTTACATTCTGCCGCGTTACCGGTTGCGGCTGAGCAGTCCTCTGCGTTTTGATACAGAGAAACCGTTTCATCGCTTTTCTCACAGCCTGCCAGCATAAAGACAGCGGTAACCGCCAGCGCAACAGGGGTGAGGTGACGCGCGTTCCAGCTTTTGCGGAACGAAGCGTGATTTATGGATTTTGTCCGTTTCATATTTGTCTTCCAGGACCCAGTGGTTATAACGCTCAGGATAGAGGATGAGTGGTTGAAAATGAAGCGAAGAGGGTCGGAATCAGGGGGATCTTTACGTTGGCTTACGTTCGGATGTGATTCAGATGCTCCCTCTCCCTGTGGGAGAGGGCAGGGGTGAGGGCATCAGGCCGCAGTGGGCCTGATGACACTCTTAGTGACGGAACGGATTGCTGCCGGTGTTGGTACGCGCAGCGGCTGGCTGTGCAGCAGGCGCGCTGCTGTTAGCGTTGAAGTTATCAACCGCAGCAACCTGCTCCGGGTTCTCCGGTGCCACGCTGTCCGGCGAGGTTGAGACCGGTTTACCCAGCGCATTGTTCAGCGCCAGCAGGTCCTGCTCGTTCAGCGTACCCAGCGCCTGCTTGATGTTCAGCTGGTTAATCAGGTACTGGTAACGTGCGCTGGAGAGCTGCTGTTTCGCGTTATACAGCGTGGTGGTCGCGTCCAGCACGTCAACAATGGTACGGGTACCGACGGAGTAACCAGCTTCCATTGCATCCAGGGAGCTTTGGGCAGACACAACGGCCTGTTTATACGCGTTGATGCTGCTGATAGAAGCGTTCACGTTGTTGAACGAAGAGCGCACGGTCTGCACCACGTTGCGGTGGGCGCTTTCCAGCTGCTCGCTTGCGCCAACGAAGTTGTACTGCGCCTGTTTCACCTGAGAATTCACCAAACCGCCCTGATACAGCGGCAGTGAGAAGCTCAGGCCGACTTTGTTCTGGCCCTGGTTGCTGTCGTCATACTGGGCGGTGTTGGTTTTAGAACCGCTGTAGCTGGTATCAGACACGCCGGTGGAGGCGCTCAGGCTCAGGGTTGGCAGGTGGCCATCCTGCGCCTGACGAATCTGCTCGCGGGCCAGGTCCTGGCTCAGACGCGCCTGCAGTAAGGTCAGGTTGCGGTTTTCCGCTTCTTTCAGCAGGGCATTCACCGCCTGCGGCTTATCGGTCTTGAAGTTATCTACGTTCAGGGAAGCCAGTTCTGGATAGTAATTACCGGTGACCTGACGCAGAGATTCCAGCGCGTTGTCGAGGTTGTTACGCGCGGTCACTTCGTTGGCCAGTACGCTGTCGTACTGTGAACGGGCGTTCTGCACGTCAGTGATGGCGACCAGGCCCACGTTGAAACGCTGGGTGGTTTGATCTAACTGACGGTAAATTGCCTGTTTCTGCGCTTCAGTATAGGAGAGCGAGTCAATCGCGCTCAGCACGTTGAAGTACGCAGTCGCCGTGTTCAGGATCAGCGTTTGCTGGTCGGTCTGATAGGTCACATCCTGGATACCCGCGCTCTTTTCCTGCAGGGTCAGTGCGCGCCATTTGGACATATCAAACAGCGTCTGTGTTAATTGCAGTGAGGCGCTGGTAGCATTGGAGTTAACGCCGTTAGCGTCGCGGAAACCGTTGCTGTATGTATAATCTGCACCTAAACCTAACTGCGGCAGCAGTGGGCTACGCGCTTCGTTAATCTTTTCAAACGCAGCATCACGATCGGCCGCTGATTTACGTAAATCAGGGTTGCCCAGACGTGCCTGCTGGTAGACCTGTAACAGGTTTTCCGCCTGGCTCATTGCACTGAAGCCCGTCAGGCTCAGGCCGATAAGGATGGGGAGCAATTTCTTCATTTGCATTCCTTGTTGTGAAGCAGTATTAGCGCTGATCTAATTAAAAATAATTGCCGATTCTAACAGAATCATCCACACCAAAAGGTTGGCGTAATGTGCCATGTGGCGTTAATTTGCACCAATCTACCATATAGCCTTACAAACGGCAGCCAAACAGCCTTGAAATTCATAATTTCATCACCATTGCTACCAGGACTCGACTCATGCAAAAACCAGATAAGTTGCCCGTGACATTCGCCAAAAACGATGTAGAAATTATTGCACGAGAAACGCTTTATAGCGGTTTTTTTTCAATGGAACTTTACTGTTTCAGGCATCGCCTGTTTAACGGTGAGATGAGCGGCGAAATCAGGCGCGAAATTTTTGAGCGCGGGCATGCAGCAGTCTTGCTACCCTTTGACCCAGTGCGTGATGAAGTCGTACTGGTTGAGCAGATTCGCATTGCGGCGTATGACGTCAGTGAAAGCCCGTGGTTGCTGGAGATGGTCGCCGGCATGATCGAAGAGGGCGAGTCGGTTGAAGACGTTGCCCGCCGCGAGGCGCTGGAAGAGGCGGGGCTGATCGTTGGCCGCACAAAACCGGTGCTCAGCTATCTGGCCAGTCCGGGAGGCACCAGCGAGCGCTTGTCCATCATGGTGGGCGAAGTGGACGCCACGACCGCGGATGGGATCCACGGTCTGGCAGATGAAAACGAAGATATTCGGGTTCATGTGGTGAGTCGGGAGCAGGCTTACCAGTGGGTAGAAGAGGGGAAAATCGACAACGCAGCGTCTGTCATCGCCCTGCAATGGCTGCAACTGCATTATCAGACATTACGAAACGAGTGGAAAAAATGAAGCGTTATACACCTGACTTCCCAGAAATGATGCGCCTGTGCGAAACCAATTTCGCACAATTGCGCCGCCTGCTGCCGAGAAACGACGCACCCGGCGAAACGGTAAGCTATCAGGTGAGCAACGCGCAGTATCGATTAACGATAACAGAATCAACGCGCTACACTACGCTGGTGGAAATCGAACAAACGGCACCCAGCATTAGCTACTGGAGCCTGCCGTCAATGACGGTGCGGCTCTACCACGACGCGATGGTCGCTGAAGTGTGTTCAAGTCAGCAGATCTTTCGTTTTAAAGCGCGGTATGATTACCCGAATAAAAAGTTGCATCAACGCGACGAAAAGCATCAAATTAACCAGTTTTTAGCCGACTGGCTAAGATATTGTTTAGCACATGGAGCAATGGCGATTCCGGTTTGTTAGCGTCATAAACCTACCTAAGGACACCATTTGGAAAGCCTGTTGAACCTGACTGTTGCTGGTGGGGCACCAGTCAGGATATTACAAATCACCGATACTCACCTTTTTGCCGAAAAGCATGAAACGCTGCTGGGGGTGAACACCTGGGAGAGTTATCAGGCTGTACTTAGCGCTATTCACGCTGAAAATCGTGCCTGCGATCTGATCGTTGCAACGGGCGATCTGGCGCAGGATCAATCCTCCGCGGCCTACCAGCATTTTGCTGAAGGCATCGCGAGCTTTAGCGTGCCGTGCGTCTGGCTTCCGGGCAACCACGACTTTCAGCCTGCGATGTACAGCTCTCTTCAGGAGGCGGGGATCTCTCCGGCGAAGTGTGTGTTTGCCGGTGAGCAGTGGCAGATCCTGCTGCTCGACAGCCAGGTGTTTGGCGTCCCGCACGGTGAGTTAAGCGAGTTTCAGCTCGACTGGCTGGAGACCAAACTGGCCGCCGAACCGGCGCGACATACGCTGCTTTTGCTTCATCATCATCCGCTTCCGGCGGGCTGTAGCTGGCTCGATCAACACAGCCTGCGCAATTCTGCCGCCCTGGATAGCGTGCTGGTGAAATTCCCGCGCGTGAAGAATCTGCTGTGCGGACACATTCATCAGGAACAGGATCTCGACTGGAATGGCCGCCGTCTGCTGGCGACGCCGTCGACCTGCGTTCAGTTTAAGCCGCACTGCGCGAACTTTACCCTGGATACCATCGCGCCGGGCTGGCGCTGGCTGGAACTGCATGCGGATGGTTCACTGACCACGGAAGTCTGCCGTCTGGCAGGCGCGCAATTCCGCCCCGATACCGCTTCAGAAGGCTATTGATGTCTACGCTCCTCTACCTGCATGGGTTCAACAGCTCGCCGCGATCTGCCAAAGCGACACAGTTACGCCAGTGGCTGAGCGAGCATCATCCGCACGTTGAGATGATTATCCCGCAGCTGCCGCCTTATCCGGCAGAGGCGGCGGAGATGCTGGAATCCATTGTTCTGGAACACGGCGGCGAATCTTTCGGCGTGGTGGGTTCCTCGCTGGGAGGGTATTACGCCACATGGCTCTCGCAATGCTTTATGCTGCCCGCCGTTGTGGTTAACCCGGCGGTTCGACCGTTTGAGCTGCTGCGGGACTTTCTTGGCGAAAACGAGAACCCCTACACCGGCCAACAATATGTGCTAGAGTCACGCCATATTTACGATCTCAAAGTTATGCAGGTCGACCCGCTTGAAGCACCGGACCTGATCTGGCTGCTGCAACAAACGGGTGATGAAGTGCTGGATTACCGCCAGGCAGTGGCGTATTACGCCTCCTGCCGCCAGACTATAGAAGAGGGCGGAAATCATGCTTTCACGGGCTTTGAAGATCATTTCACCCAGATTGTCGATTTTCTTGGACTGCACAGCCTCTGACAATCAATGCGAATTGCTAGTTTAAATCATGACGCAAACCTATAACGCTGATGCCATTGAGGTACTCACCGGACTTGAGCCGGTTCGCCGCCGCCCGGGGATGTACACCGATACGACGCGCCCAAACCATCTGGGCCAGGAAGTTATTGATAACAGTGTCGACGAAGCGCTGGCAGGCCATGCCAAACGTGTCGACGTTATCCTGCATGCCGATCAGTCGCTGGAAGTTATCGACGACGGTCGCGGCATGCCGGTGGATATCCACCCGGAAGAGGGCGTACCGGCCGTTGAGCTGATCCTCTGCCGACTGCATGCGGGCGGTAAGTTCTCCAACAAGAACTACCAGTTCTCCGGTGGTTTGCACGGTGTGGGGATTTCCGTGGTTAACGCCCTGTCTAAGCGCGTGGAAGTGAACGTTCGCCGCGACGGCCAGGTGTATAACATCGCGTTTGAAAACGGCGAGAAAGTGCAGGATCTGCAGGTTGTCGGCACGTGCGGTAAACGCAACACCGGCACCAGCGTCCACTTCTGGCCTGACGAAAGCTTCTTCGACAGCCCACGTTTCTCCGTTTCTCGCCTGACGCACCTGCTGAAAGCTAAAGCGGTGCTGTGCCCTGGCGTGGAAATCACGTTTAAAGATAACGTCAACAATACCGAGCAGAGCTGGTGCTATGCCGACGGTCTGAACGACTACCTGTGCGAAGCGGTAAACGGCCTGCCGACGCTGCCGGAAAAACCGTTCGTCGGTAATTTCACCGGTGACACCGAAGCGGTGGACTGGGCGCTGCTGTGGCTGCCGGAAGGCGGTGAGCTGTTGACCGAAAGTTACGTCAACCTGATCCCAACCATGCTCGGCGGTACGCACGTTAACGGGCTGCGTCAGGGTCTGCTGGATGCGATGCGTGAATTCTGCGAATACCGCAACATTCTGCCGCGCGGCGTGAAGCTGTCGGCGGAAGATATCTGGGATCGCTGCGCCTACGTGCTTTCCGTGAAGATGCAGGATCCGCAGTTTGCCGGGCAAACCAAAGAGCGTCTCTCCTCGCGTCAGTGCGCGGCCTTTGTTTCCGGCGTGGTCAAAGATGCCTTCACCCTGTGGCTGAACCAGAACGTTCAGGCTGCAGAGATGCTGGCGGAAATGGCGATCTCCAGCGCGCAGCGTCGTCTGCGTGCGGCGAAGAAAGTGGTGCGTAAAAAGCTCACCAGCGGTCCTGCGTTGCCGGGCAAGCTGGCGGACTGTACCGCGCAGGATCTTAACCGTACCGAGCTGTTCCTGGTGGAAGGGGACTCGGCAGGCGGATCGGCCAAGCAGGCGCGCGACCGTGAATACCAGGCGATCATGCCGCTTAAAGGTAAAATCCTGAATACCTGGGAAGTCTCGTCCGATGAAGTGCTGGCCTCGCAGGAAGTGCATGATATCTCTGTTGCGATCGGTATCGATCCGGACAGCGAAGATCTTAGCCAGCTGCGCTACGGCAAAATCTGTATCCTCGCGGATGCGGACTCCGATGGTCTGCACATCGCCACGCTGTTGTGCGCACTCTTCGTGAAGCACTTCCGCACGCTGGTGAAAAACGGCCACGTCTACGTCGCGCTGCCGCCGCTCTACCGTATCGATCTCGGCAAAGAGGTGTACTACGCGCTGACGGAAGAAGAGAAAGCGGGCGTGCTGGAGCAGCTCAAGCGCAAGAAGGGCAAACCAAACGTTCAGCGCTTTAAAGGGCTGGGCGAGATGAACCCAATGCAACTGCGCGAAACCACGCTGGATCCTAACACTCGTCGTCTGGTTCAGTTGACCATCAGCGATGAAGACGAACAGCAAACCAACGCCATGATGGATATGCTGCTGGCCAAAAAACGTTCGGAAGACCGACGCAACTGGCTGCAGGAGAAAGGCGATATGGCGGATATTGAGGCCTGATGCCTCAGCCATAGCAATCGTAGGCCCGGTAAGCGCTAGCGCCACCGGGCTTTTTTACATCAAAACGCCATCTTCACCGTAAACTGCACTTCGCGCGGGTCGCCAATCTGGTTGCCCAGGTTGTTGGTCGCAATGGACGAGGTGTAGTAGGTTTTATCAAACAGGTTCTTCACGTTCACCTGCAGCGTCACCGGATACTGCAGCTTCATTTTGTAGGCCATAAAGGCATCGGCAACAAAGTATCCCGGCAAATAATAATCCGCACCGTTGGTCGCTGAACGACGGCTCACGCCGTGCCCACCGCCGCCAAGCGTCAGGGTATTCCCGCCGATCGCGTTATGAATGTCGTAAGTCAGGAACAGGGAACCGGTATGACGCGGCACGTTCGGCAGGGGCTTACCCGCGTAGTCTGGATCCTCCAGCACTTTGGCATCGGTGTAGCCGTAGCTGGCGATAATATTGGTATTTTCAGTCAGCGATCCGGCAAGATCCACCTCCACACCCTGCGAGCGTACGCGGCCAGCGGTTTTGGCGATGGTTTCACCCCCCACGCTTTCGTTGTACAGCACGTTGCGCTTGTGAATATCAAACAGCGCAATGTTGGCGGTAATGCCATCGAACAGGTCAAATTTAGCCCCCACTTCGTAAGCATTAGACGTTTCCGGCGGCAGGTCACCAATGTAGCTCGCAATGGATGATTGCGGCATAAACGTCTGGGAATAGTTAGCAAACAGCGAGACGGATGGCGTGAGCTTGTAGACCAGCCCCAGCTTCGGTGTCCACTGTTCATCGCGGCTGTCGGTATTCACATTGAACGGGCGGCCCTTGCCCGCATACTGGGTGTAATACTGGTAACGCAGCCCGGCAACGGCAATCCACTTATCGGTGAGATACAGGGCGTCCTGCGCGTAGGCGGAGTAGCTTTCCTGTTTGAGCGTCTGGTCGCTATCAGCGGCGGAGACGGTGGTGCATTTGCTGAGATTGCCGTAGGTCGGATGGTAGATATTGAAATCTTTAACGTTCTTACAGCGCATCATGTCCGTACGCAGCAGATCATAATTCTCATACGACACACCGGTCAGGATCTCATTATAAAAGCCCGCGATATCCACGTTCCCCTGCAGATCCGCACGCGTACTGTGCATACGCTGAGTCGAGCCCTGGGTTGCATCCACGCGGCGGGTCAGGTTACCCGTTTTGGCGTCATAGGCCATCACGCGCGCCTGGTTATCGCTGTATTTATCCTGGCTAAAGCTGTAGTCAAACTTCGCGGTCCACTGGCTGTTAAGACGGTATTCGGCGTTAAGCTGCGCCAGATCGGACTGCCCGTCGGTAACGTTAAACGGCTCGTCAAAGCGGGTTTTACGATCTACGTTTACCGGTTGTTTGGTGCTGAGATCGAAAATGGTTCCTCGATCGAACGGCGTCTTATAGTCGCGATGTGAATAGAGCACGGTCACGGTGGCATCATCACCAAACCAGGTCAACGACGGGGCGATAAAGGTGCTGCGCTCGTTGCCAAAATTACGCCAGTAATCTTCATCCTGATACTCGCCCGTCAGGCGATACGCCAGCCGCGTGCCGTCAATCGGGCCGGTGACATCAATCTGCCCGGTGCCGCCGCCAAAGCTTGAGGAGGTAGCGGAAATTGAGCCGCCGAAGCGGGTTTCCGGGCGTGTGGTAACCACGTTGATCAGGCCGCCAGGATCGAGAATGCCATACAGCGTTGAGGCCGGCCCTTTCAGCACCTCCACGCGCTCGGTCGCGGCATTAAAGCTGCGCGGCAGCACGGTGCGCAGGCCGTTGGTCATTATTGACCCGTCGCGGTTCGTACCAAATCCCCGGCGCACAAACGCATCCTGCGTACCGCCCAGGGTGTTGGTCTGCACCACGTTGCTGACGTTATAAAGGGCGTCATCAAGCGAAGTAGCGTGCTGATCTTCCAGCACTTTATCACTGACGGTATTCACCACCTGCGGAATATCCAGCATCGGCATGTTGGTTAGCGTGGCGGTGGAGGTGTTAAGCGGCTGATAGCCGTTTGTGGCCTCGGCCACGGCATGGGGATCGGCGGTGACGGTCAGCGTTTCGCCGTCGTTAGCCGTTGCGGTGTCGGCCGCCTGCACCAGCGGTGCCATAAACAGCAGTGAAAAGAGCGCGCGCCCTTTTACCCCAGAGAGAGAAGGTGTGAACGTAGCCATTACATCTGTTTTCCCAAAAGATCCCGCGCATGAAGGGCGCGGAAGAATGTATGAGTCATTGCCCTTAATTGTCTGCTCGTTAGCCGTGTGGCATCGAACATGTAATTGAGAATCATTCAATCATGCGGCAATGTAGTAGTAAATGGAAAAAAGCAAAAATCGGCTACAGCCTGAAACCTCCCGTCCTGATATAAGTAGATTCCATATAATTCATTGAAAAATCTTAAATAAAAAATAACACCGCCGCTGAAGTACCTGTTATTTAACCCTGGCTTTATCAGGGTGTTTATCCCCTTGACTACTACATGGCGCAGCGGCAAACTCTCAAAAGAGAATGAGTTTTATTTTTATTTGTTCGATTTTTTATTAAGTTGGCATTCACGTGGCGCACAACACCCATAAACCGGGGCTGGTTCTTGAGAACCTCTCCGCGGGCTATCAGAAAAAAATCATCGTCGATGATATCTCCCTTGCGATCCCCCGGCAGAAAATGACCGTGCTGGTAGGGGCGAACGGCTGTGGAAAATCCACGCTGCTGAGCACTATCGCGCGTCTGCTGCAACCGCTTGGCGGGGCCGCGCTGCTTGATGGCAAAGCCATTCACGAGCAACCAACCAGAGCGGTAGCCCGCCAGCTGGGGATCCTGCCGCAATCTCCGCTGCTGCCGGAAGGGCTGACCGTGTTTGAGCTGGTATCACGCGGCCGTTTTCCCTGGCAAAATTTTATGCGCCAGTGGAGCGATGAAGACGAGCAGGCCGTTGAAGAGGCTCTGCACCTGACCGGTACGGCAGAGTTTGCACATCAGCCCGTCGAAAGCCTCTCCGGCGGCCAGCGCCAGCGCTGCTGGATCGCAATGGCCCTGGCGCAGCAAACGCCCTATATCCTGCTGGATGAACCGACAACCTTTCTCGATCTTCGCTATCAGGTGGAGATCCTCGAGCTGCTGCATACCCTGACCCGCCAGCATGGCCGTACGGTGGTGGTGGTGCTCCACGATCTCAACTTCGCCGTCAACTATGGCGATTCCCTGGTCTTTTTACGCCAGGGCAAAGTCGAGGGAGTATTGCATGAAGGCGACGTCTGCACGCCGGAACTCATCAAAGCGGTGTTTAATGTCGATGTCCATATGTCGGTTAATCCCCTGACCGGTAAGCCGTTCTTTATGCCATTCCGCCAGGCGGCGGAAAAATCATGATGCGAACGTCACTGGCTTTCCTGCTGTTTGCCTTGCTGCTGGTGATGGGCGCGATTGCCCATCTGGGTATCGGTGCGCGTGTCATTGCTCCCCAGACGGTGGTGCAGGCCTTGCTTCATTTCGACCCGCGCAATTTCGATCACAACGTGATTGTCAGATTACGCCTGATACGGCTGGCTGCCGCCATGGTCACCGGGGCGGCGCTGGGCGTGGCGGGCGTGTTGTTACAGTCGGTGATCCGTAACCCGCTGGGCGAGCCGCATATTCTGGGGCTTAACGCGGGGGCGGCGCTGGCCGTGGTGCTGACCAGCGCGCTTGGGTTTATCTTGCCGTTTGGTCGCCCGCTGATTGCCGCTGTCGGTGCCGCCGCGCTGTTTATGCTGGTGCTGACGTTCTCCTCTTCAGGGCGAACCGGCCTCACGCCAATGAAAATTACCTTATGCGGCGTGGCGATGTCGGCGTTTGCGTCGTCGATTACCGCCACGGTGCTGATTCTGGATGAACAGACGCTGCTTGCCATGCGCACCTGGCTGGCGGGAGATCTTGCCGGGCTTAACGCGGAGATCGTTCGCAGCGCATCCTGGGTTGCCGCTGTGGGGGTCGCTCTGGCGCTCTGGCTGTCGCCATCGCTCAATATGCTGGCCCTGGGCGACCGGATGGCGCAGGGGCTGGGCGTGTCGCTGCTCAAAACTCGCCTTTTGGCTCTGCTGGCGATTGCGCTGCTTTGCGGCGCAGCCGTCTCCATTGCTGGGCCGATTGGTTTTATTGGCCTGGTCGTGCCGCAGCTTATCCGCCGTCTGGTGTCGGTGGACTTACGCGTGATGGTGCCGCTTTCTGCCCTGTGCGGGGCACTGGTGTTACTGCTGGCGGATATCGCGGCCCGTACGCTGTTTACGCCGTATGAGCTGGCGACCGGGATCATGACCGCGCTGGTGGGTGCTCCTCTCTTTATCCTGATGGCATCAAGGATGTTCAAATGAGCCGGGCCGGATTGCGTGCATGGCGTGTCGGGCCGTTTTCCGGGCAGGTACGCCCGGCGGCAGTGGCGCGCGTTACGCTTATCGCTCTAATGGGCATTCTCCTGCTGGGGTTTGGCCTGACGCACGGTTCGCTTCCCATTCCCACTTCCGCCATCGGGCGCGCGCTGTTCTCCGGGCAACCCCTGGAGGCGGATGCGCGTTATATCGTGATGGATATCCGCCTGCCACGGTTGCTGATGGCCATTTTAAGCGGCGCGATGCTAGGCATGGCGGGGGCGGCGATGCAGTCCATCACCCGCAATGGCCTGGCCGATCCGGGGCTTATCGGCGTGAAAGAGGGCTGCAGCGCGGCGGTGCTGCTGCTGATTTTTCAGTTCCCTGCGCTGGGGCTGGCCTGGCGTCCGCTGGTCGGGATGGCCGGTGGTCTCATTACCGCGCTGCTGGTGGTGGCGCTGGCCCGCGATATCTCGCGTCCGCGTTTTATTCTGATTGGGATTGGCGTGTCATGGGCTTTCTCTGCGGCAATGGGGATCTTTATGACCACCGCCGACGTGCGCGATGTGCAGACGGCGATGCTGTGGCTGGCGGGGAGCCTGCACGCGGCAAACTGGACGCTGGTCGGTATCGCCGCAGCCTGGGCGGCCCCGGCGTTTGCGCTGCTGCTCTTTACTGCCCGCGCGGCTGACGTGGCATTGCTGGGTAACCACGCCGCAACGGGGCTCGGGGTTCGCACCGCACGATTAGCGCTACTGCGCGTTCTCGCGCCGGTGGTGTTAACGGCGGCCTGTGTCTCCTGCGTGGGGAGTATTGGTTTTGTGGGGCTGATTGCGCCGCATATGGCGCGTCTGGTGATGCGCGGTGGGCAAACCGCGTTGTTGATGGGCAGTGCCGTGCTGGGGGCGCTGCTGGTGCTGCTGGCGGATACCGTCGGGCGGCTGGCATTCCTGCCGTTGCAGTTACCGGCGGGGATTGTGATTTCACTGATTGGCGGACCGTTTTTCCTGCTGCTGCTCTGGCAGCGTCGGGACAGATTTTAGAGGACTATGATGCGCGTATTTGTTTCGATGCTGTTGCTGATAGGGTTTGCGGTGGGTGCGGCAGAGCCGACGCAGACGTTCACTGACGATCTCGGGCGTAAGGTGGAGGTGCCGCTTCACCCGAAGCGGATCGTCTCGCTGCACGACCTGGATATCACCATTCCACTGATTGAGCTTGGCGTACCGCCCGTCGCCAGCCACGGCCGCACGCGCCCGGACGGCAGCCATTTTCTGCGCGCCAGCGGCATGCTGACGGGGGTGGATTTCGATAATTCCGACATCAAATTCATCGGCACGGCGGATATCGACATTGAAGCCATTGCCGCCGCCAAACCCGATCTGATCATCACCGAGCCGACCCGCAACACGCCGGTGGAACAGCTGGAGAAGATTGCCCCGACGGTGAGTATCGACCATCTCGACGGCGGTGCACCGGAGATCTACCGCAAGCTGGCGCAGCTCACCGGTACGCAGGCGCGGCTGAAAATCCTGGAGCGCCGCTATCAGGAACAAATCAAGGCGCTGAAGGCGACCATCGATACGCGCAAAATCACCGTGTCGGTGATTCAGGCTAACCAGGGAAAAATCAATGCCATGCACAGCTACCACTCTTTAGGCCGCGTGCTGCGTGACGCCGGATTTACCTTCCCGCCGCTGATTGAGAGTATCCCGGAAGGGGGACGGATTGACGTCAGCGCCGAACGTCTGCCGGAGCTGGACGCCGATTTTGTCTTTGCCACCTGGCGCGGCGACACCGGGGGTAAACCGCAGGACGAGCTGGCGGCGATGGAGGCGGTGATGCCGGGCTGGTGCCAGTTCCTGAACGCCTGTCGGACCGGCCACTACGTGCTGATTTCACGCGAAGAGGCCATTTCGAACTCCTTCGCCTCTTTAGGGCTGATGGCCGCGCAGGTACAGTCGCAGATTGCCGGGCGGCCATTGCCGGAGGTATCACCGTGATCCGTAAAGAGAAAGGGCGTGTGGATGTTTACGGGGAGCGCTTTCGCGCACGTGCACATCATCTGACGCCGCGTCTGCTGCAGGTGGCGCGCTACATCAACGAGAACCGGGAAGCGGTGATGGAGCAGACGGCAATGGAGATCGCCACGCTGCTAAAAACCTCGGACGCCACCGTGGTCCGCGCGATCCAGGCGCTGGGTTTTGCCGGGCTGCGCGATCTGAAGCAGACGCTGGAGCAGTGGTTTGGTCCGGTGGTGACATCCAGCGAAAAGATCTCCTCAACGGTCAACACGCTCACCAGCGACGTTAACGCGAGCATCGATTTTGTGCTGGAAGGGCATCAGCACACCTGTGAGGTCTTGTCGCAACCGCACAACCGCTATGCGATGGCGCAGGCGGTGTCGCTGCTGGCACAGGCCAGGCAGGTGGCGATCTTCGGCATTGGTGCCTCCGGTATTCTGGCCGAGTACACCGCCAGATTATTCAGCCGGATGGGGCTCCCCGCCATGCCGCTCAACCGCACCGGGATAGGCCTTGCCGAACAGTTGATTGCGCTCCAGCGCGGCGATGTGCTGGTGATGATGGCGCAAAAATCTGCACACCGAGAAGGACAAACCACGTTGCGGGAAGCCAAACGTCTGGGGATCCCGACGATTTTGCTGACCAACGCCCTGGACTCACGTTTCAGCAAAGAGGCCAGCGTGGTGATCCATGTGCCGCGCGGCGGAGAAAAGGGCAAAATCCCGCTGCACGGTACGGTGCTGCTGTGCCTGGAGATGATTATTTTGTCCGTCGCCTCCACCGAGCCGCAGCGCACCATCAAATCCATGAAGCGCATCAACGAGTTTCATCGTGGGTTAAAGCCGGGGAAGAAGAGCGGTTAAAGCATGCCGGGCGCTCACGCCGTTCATCGGTCAGCATGGTTCTTCCGGTACTGCAACGGCGTCTCGCCAATTCCCTTCTTAAACGCGCTGATAAACCACGTCACGTCGGAAAATCCCACCTGGGTGGCAATCTCGCGTACGCTCGCCTCGCTGTGCAGCAGGCGTTCGCAGGCCTTGCGCAGCCTTAGCGTATTCAGATATTCATGGATCTTCTCGCCCGTTTCCGCATGGAATTTTCGCGATACGTAGCTGCGGGATTTCCCCAGCGTTTCTGCCAGTGCGTCCAGGCGAAATTTCTCCTGGTAATGTTCGTCCAGCCAGAACATCACCTGGCTGGCGAGCCCAAGGCTACTGCCCGGCGCACGGGCATTATCGTCCGGGAGCATGGCGAATAAACCAATCAACAGCGCGGCTATTCCCTCGCGGGTTAAAGGCGACGGGTAACAGCCGAGCAGATGATCGACATGGTGATGGCAGTGCGCCAGATCGGCAACCCACGCTCCGGCGCCGCGGGCAGAAAGTTTCTGCAGCCGCTGCTGCGTGTGGGGAAAATCGCGCAGGGCTGTAAGCACCGCGTGAGGGTCGAGATGAATAATGGTACGTCGGTAAATAGCTTCTGCCTGCTCATCCACCCTCACTTTATGCAGGGTAAACGGCGGAAAGAAAAACAGCCGCCCGGGGCGCATGGTGTAGTGACGGTTATCGACAATGGCGACGCCAAATCCTTCTTCTACATACAGAATCTCCAGACACTGATGCCAGTGATGATAACGCACGGTATTGGCAAACAGACGGCTGAATGACACGACGGTGTCATTTAAGGTGATCAGTTCCAGCCGGTCGGAGGTGGGCGTGTCGCGCATAGTGCAATAAAACTCAATTTTCTGCCGTTATCTTCTCGTTATAAACCACCTTTTTAAATTTTCTCAACTGGAGGTTTATTTAGCCTTCACGGCTGTGACGTGGCTAACATTTATCCCCCTTGCGGATTCACTATCCTTCGTCGCAGTTGATGACGAGGGCGAGCGTATGTCTAAAAAATCAAATCCATTGTCTTCGCGCCAGGAGGTGGTGGCGTCGTTACATGACCTGCTGGGCGCGCTGGATAAGTCCTTTCCGCAGGATTGTTCACGGTTCTCGCTGGGAGAAACCTGTGCGCACTACCCCACGGAGATTGCGCAGATGGAAGGGCTATCCCGCGCGCTGTGGGGGTTGTTTCCGCTGATGGCGGGCGGCGGGGACGAGCCGTTTAGTGAGAAGTACCTTACCGCCATTAAGCTCGGCACCGATCCGCAGAGCCCGGGCTATTGGGGGGAAACCGGCCCGTACGACCAGCGTCTGGTGGAGATGGCGGCTTACGGCCTGGGGCTGGCGCTGCTGGGGGATAAGCTCACCTGCCGCTTCAGTGAACGTGAGGTAATGAACCTGCACGCGTGGCTCAACCAGATCACCGATGCGCAGATGCCGGACAGCAACTGGAACTACTTCGCGATTATGGTGCAGCTTGGTTTCAAATGTGCCGGGCTGCCGTATGATCCGTACGCCATCGACCGTCGGTTTGCGATGATGGAGGCGTATTATCTGGGTGACGGCTGGTATTCTGACGGTCCGGGCCGCCCGAAGGATTACTACATCTCAATGGCGTTCCACTTCTACGGCCTGATTTATGCCACCCTCAGCGGTGATGAAAAAAGGGCGGAGGTGTTACGTGAGCGTGCCCGTCAGTTTGCCGAAGATTTTATTTACTGGTCTGCCGCCGACGGCGCGTCGGTACCGTTTGGCCGGAGCCTTACCTATCGCTTCGCGATGGTCGCTTTCTGGAGCGCCGTGGCCTTTTCCGGGCTGAATGTCTTCTCGCCGGGCATCGTGAAGGGCATTGTGCTGCGCCATCTTCGCTGGTGGCAGCGGCAGCCGATGACCGATCGCGACGGTATTTTGACCCTCGGTTTTACTTATCCCAACCTGGTGATGTGCGAGGATTATAACGCCCCCGGCTCACCGTACTGGGCGCTGAAAACGTACCTGATTCTGGCCTTGCCGGAGTCACACCCGTTCTGGCAGGCAGAAGAGCAGCCGCTCCCCTCGCTGGCGGAAAAACGTGTGATCCACCCAGCGCAGCACATCCTGATGCATGCGGATAACTCACAGCACGTCACGATGCTCACTGCCGGTCAGCTTGAGCTGAATAACTACGTCAACACCGAAGCCAAATACACCAAATTTGCGTACTCAAGCCGCTTTGGCTTCACCCTCGAACGGGGGCGCTTTGGCCTGAAACATGCCGCCTGCGACTCGATGTTACTGCTGGCGGAGGGGGATAACTACTTCCGCGGGCGTCGTGAATGCGCGGAGGTGCGGGTGGATGAGAACTACCTCTATTCACGCTGGTCACCCTGGCATGATGTCCATGTCGAAACCTGGCAAATTCCCTTTGGCGAGTGGCACGTGCGTCTGCACCGCATTAACAGCGCTCGCACCCTTCAGGCAGTGGAGGGCGGTTTTGCGGTGATGAAAACCGAACACCACATTCATGAGCGTGGCTGTTACCTGACGGCCAGCAACGGCAGCAGCGTGATTGTCGATCTCTCCCCGGCCATTGCCCGGGAGCCAGACAGCATCGTCACGCCGCCGAACAGCAACATTATGTTCCCGGAATGCGCATCCATTCCGCTGTTAAAAACCGATCTCCCTCAGGGAGAGAGCTGGCTCTGTTGCGCCGTCGTGGCCAGCGAGAAACCCCCCGCGGCATTGGCACCTGAACTGAAGATGACCCCTGACCAGGTCGCGATCCGCGAACCCGGAGGCGAACGTAAGCTGTCGTTCACATTATAAAAAATCTGACCCTACACGTCGGCGAGGATGATATGAAAAGTGCATCTACAACGAACAGAACCGAATATTACAAAATCAGCAGCTTTATTTTTCTCTATTTCTTTACCTGGTCTGCCAGTATTGGGCTATTAGCCATCTGGCTCGGCCAAAAGGCGAATCTCAGCGGCTCGGTAATTGGCACTGTCTTTGCGGTCAACGGTATCTTCTCAGTCATTCTTAAACCGATCTACGGCTATATTCTCGATAAGATCGGCATGAGTAAATACCTGCTCTATTTTGTGGTTGCCATGTCCGCACTGATGGCGCCGTTCTTTATTTATGTTTATCAGCCGCTGCTGATGTCCAATACTCTGGTGGGGATTATCATTGGCGCGCTCTATTTAAGCTTTGCCTGGTACGCGGGCGTGGCGGCGTGTGAATCCTATTCTGACCGCTTTAGCCGTTTAAACGGTATGGAGTTCGGGCAAATTCGCATGTGGGGATCGCTTGGCTGGGCCGTGGCGTCCTCGTTCTCCGGTCTGCTGTTTAATCTCTCTCCAGCGTATAACTTTATTCTGGGCAGCGTCGCATCCATCATCATGCTGATCGTCCTTGTGAGCCTGAAAGTGAACACTAACACCGCTCATGCCAGCGAGGTGCTGACCAAAGAGAAAATCGCCCCTGCGGATGTCTATGCCCTGCTGCGTAACCGCAAGTTCTGGGCGTTCTGCCTGTATGTGGCGGGCGTGGCGTGGATGATGTTTATTGCCGAGCAGCAGTTCTCACGCTATTTCGTCACGTTCTTTGATGATATTCACCAGGGTAACGCGGTGTTCGGTTATCTGGGAACCGTACAGTCGGGTATGGAATTTGTGATGTATATGGTGATCCCGCTGTTGGTGAATAGTATTGGTGCCAAGCGTGGACTGTTAATTGTCGGGCTGGTGGTCGGTGCACGACTGATTATTTCCGGCCTGTGTGATTCCCATCTGTTAATTTCCGTACTGAAACCGCTATATGGCCTGGAAATATGTCTGCTGCTGGTATCGGTCTTTAAATATATTGCTGAGCATTTCGATAAACGCGTTAACGCCACCATGTATCTGCTGGGCTATCAGGCCATGCTCTACGTGGGCAACGTGGTTGTCTCTTCGCCTGCCGGCTATCTGTATGACCGCATCGGCTTTGAGCACACCTATATCATTATGGGAGCCACGGCGCTGACCTTTACGTTTATCTCTGCCTTTACGTTATCCGCCTGCCAGAGCAAATGGCGCGGTACCCGCTCGCTGAACGCAGCAGAACCCTCATCCCGGTAATTTAAAGGACCCGAAACATGTTAAGTCGTATCAAAGAGGAACACCTGCAGGCTATTCCTGTCCCCGTTGAATCCCGGACATTACGTGATGAACTCAGCTCTGCCCGCAGCCACGTGCTTGAGCTAATTAGCCGTCATTTGGCGGCGTTCGGTGACCGATTCCCGGCAGAAACCTGCCAGGACGGGGTTTATCCGCTGACGGAGAACGTGGAGTGGACCACCAGCTTCTGGACCGGTCAGCTATGGCTGGCGTGGGAGATGAGCGGTGAGACAACGTTCCGCGAGATGGCTGAAAAACACGTGCGCTCGTTTGGCCTGCGCATCGCCGGGCGTAATGATACCAACACTCATGATTTGGGGTTCCTGTATACGCTCTCCTGCGTGGCGACCTGGCGACTGACCGGTAACCGCGAGGCGCGCGGGTTCGCCCTGCTGGCGGCTGAAGCCCTGCTGGAGCGCTTTCACCCGAAGGCGAAAATTATTCAGGCCTGGGGCGATCTGTCAGACCCGGAGCAGGCCGGGCGGATGATTATCGACTGCAACATGAATCTGCCGCTGCTCTACTGGGCGACGGAACAAACCGGCGACGCGCGCTTTGCTAACGCCGCAAAAGCCCACGTGATGCAGGCCGCTACGTACCTGATTCGTGAAGATGCCTCGACGTTCCACACCTACTACATGGATGTGGTTACCGGCGCGCCTCGTTACGGCAACACGCAGCAAGGATACGCGGACGACTCCTGCTGGTCCCGCGGGCAGGCGTGGGGGATCTACGGTTTTATGCTGAGCTATCTCTATACCGGCGATAAGACGATGATTGTGCTGTCAAAACGCCTGGCAAATTACTTTCTTAATCGTCTGCCGGAGGATTATGTCTGCCACTGGGATCTGGCGCTGCTGGGGACAGATGCACTGCGGGATTCCTCCTCGGCGGCCATTGCCGTCTGCGGGCTGCTGGAGCTGGTAAAACAGTTGCCGGTCACGGATCCGGATCGTGAACGTTATCTGGACTGGGCTAAAGGGATTATGTCGTCGCTGACAAAGCACTATCTGATGGGCAAAGATGAGAAGGGGAACGGGCTGCTTAAGCACGCTGTCTATCACCTGGCGAGCAACAAAGGCGTGGATGAGTGTGCGAGCTGGGGCGATTACTTCTACGTTGAGGCGCTGGTGCGGTTCACCCAGAGCTGGAAGCCGTACTGGTAAAAGGTCGGGGGCGTGCCCCCGACGTGTGGGTTACGCCTTAGGAATACGCAGCGTCTGGCCGGGATAAATCTTGTCCGGGCTGGAGAGCATCGGGCGGTTCGCTTCAAAAATCTTGTTGTACTGGTTGGCATCCCCGTACACGGTTTTGGAGATGGCGCTGAGGGTGTCGCCTGATTTCACCGTATAGTAGGTGGCTTCATCTTTGGCATCAGTGGCGGTGATGTTGTTTTCCACCTCGCTGACGCCCGCAATATTGCCGACGGCGACCTGGATTTTTTCTTTCTGCTCTTGGGTCAGCCCGTCGCCCGTTACGCTGGCTTTACCGTCGGTAACGTTGACCTGCACTTTATCCGCGCCGGGAATGTTGAGTTTCTTGAGATGCTCGGTGATTTTGTCGCTCTGGCCTTTATGATCGGTCAGGTTGTCCCACAGCTTTTCGCCTGCTTCTTTTACGAAGTTAAAAAGTCCCATTCCTTCCTCCTGTTAATCATGAAGTCAGAATAAGCATAGCAGGTCAGAGAGATTTCCCTCTCCGAAAGGAGAGGGAAGGCAGGTTTTACACCCCTTGCTCCAGAATACGGATGTGGGTTTCCAGCACGTCACCTTTTACCGCATCGCTCCACGCTTTCATGTGTGCGGTCTGCAGGTGCGCTTCGAGATGCGCCACGGTTTCCCACTGCTCAACCATGATGATGGAGTCCGGCGCGGTGGCCTGGAAGCTGGCGTTGGTTGCGGCGTCAACCATCGGCGCATAGCCGTGGCAGCCTTCTTCTTGCAGTACGGTTGGGATAATTTTCGCGAACTGATCCAGCACCGCCTGGCGGTGATGTTGGCCAGGACGGGTACGGATTTCAGCAATAACGGTAAGCATAATTAACTCCTTCTAATTCCAGGTTACCAGTTAAGCAAAAATTTCAGCCAGATGCTTGCGATATTCTGCGATATAGCGCGGGACGTCAGGCATTTTAATCACGTCGTTGACGATAAAGGTCGGCAGCGGCTCCATGCCGAGGAACTGGTTAGCCTTGTGGAACGGCAGGTATGCGCCGTCTACCCCTACGCCTTCAAAGAACTGATCTTTATCGGTGAACGCGTCCAGCGGGGCGTTCCAGGTCAGGGAGAGCATATATTTCTTGCCCTGAATCAGGCCGCCTGAGCCATATTTTTTAGACGCGTCTGAACGGGTACGGCCGTCGCTGGCATACAGTGAACCGTGGCCCTCAGTGAACACGTCATCCATGTATTTTTTCACGGTCCACGGTGCGCCCATCCACCAGCCCGGCATCTGCCAGATAACCACGTCAGCCCACAGGAAGTTCTGCACTTCGGCTTTCACGTCGTAATGGCTGTCTGCGCGAACAACCTTAACATCATGCCCGGCGTCGCGCAGGAAGCCGTCCGCGACCTCGGTCAGGGTGTCATTCAACCGGCCTTTAGAGTGGGCGAATTCTTTCGCACCGTTGATAATCAGAATGTTGCTCATTATTTGTCCTCGTCGATGAGAGTATGGCGAGTATTCTACGCGCGAGGGCGATACGGTAAAATGAGCAAAATGTGCAAAGTCTTTTGCGTTAAATGCAATAATCCCTTACCAGCACACCTTCACATCAACGCCGCCTTCCGCAGCATTATCCAGTGAAACGCGCATTCCGTGCAGGGCAGCAATGCGTTTTACAATCGATAATCCCAGCCCGCTGCCCGTGGCATCCTGGCCGGGTGGACGATAAAAACGCTCGCCAATACGGGCCAACGCCTCGGGGGCGATCCCTGGTCCGTTGTCGCGTACGGAGAAGCAACGGGCGTCCAGCGTAACGTCAACCACGCTACCGCGCGGGCTGTAACGAACGGCGTTATCCAGCAGGTTACGCACCAGCAGGCTCAACAGCAGCGGCTGACCCGTGCGTTCAGCCTGCGGGGCGTTGATGTTCAGGCGAACGTCGATACCCGCCTGCTGCGCCGGATGCCAGATGTCCAGAACCGCTGATTGCAGCAAATCGGCCATCTTTATCGGTTCGACATCGTCGAGATTTTCCAGAGAGTCCAGACGCGAGAGAGTGAGGAGTTGATCCACCAGCCGGGATGCCCGGTCGATCCCCGCGTGGAGCTGCGAGAGCGCTTTTTCCTGCGCCTGCGGGTCGTCCAGAGAGAGTTGCGCCACGTCGGTTTGCACCTTCAGGGCCGCCAGCGGGCTACGTAATTCGTGCGCGGCATCGGAGGTAAAGCGGCGCTCGCGGCTCATCATCTCCTGGGTTCGGGTAAAGAGGTGGTTCAGGGAGTCCAGAAGGGGGCGCACTTCTGATGGCACGCCCTGTGTCGGCAGGGTGTCGGTGGCATCCGGCGAGCGCAGGCGCAACGTCTGAGCCAGTTTTTTCAATGGCTTAAGCTCCCGGCTCAGCAGGACAATCAGCAACAGCAGCATCACCGGTAGCGCCACCAGCCACGGCGTCAGCTGCGAGCTGACCACATCCAGCGCCATCTCCTGCCGGTATTCCCACTCCTGACCGACCACCACGCGGTACTTCCCGTCCGGCGAGGTCAGCCATAAGAAACGCCAGTCATCGTTGTCGTCTTTGAGCCTGCCGTCATCAAACCCATCGCGGCGATAGTGATACGGGATGTCGCGGCCGTTTTCCCCGTCATTGAGGATCATCGTGCCGTCGGTAGCGTAAATGGCGAAGGCCAGAGCATCGTCGTCCAGGCGACCGTGCTTCACTTTTTTGGGGATCTCGCGCATCCGCTCCGGAGCGCGGATCTCATCCAGATCCATCGTCAGCAGCCGTTTAGCAAACAGCATCTGCTGGGTATCAAACAGCTTATCGAGCTTGTGGGTCGTCTGCTGCCAGGCGACAAGGCTTGCGGCAAACCAGGCCGTCAGCGACAGCAGCAGAAAAAGAAGCGTCAGACGGAGTTTCAGGCTCAGTTTCATGCGTCACCCAGGGTATAGCCGATACCATGAACCGTGCGGATAAATTCGCTGCCCAGCTTACGCCGCAGATGATGGACGTGAACTTCCACGGCGTTACTGGAGACGTCATCGTCCCACGTATAGAGCTTCTCTTCGATCGCTTTACGCGGCAGGACGCGGCCCGCATTGCGCATCAGTAACTCCAGCAGGGCGAACTCTTTGGGCTTGAGGGCCAGCGTTTCCCCCTCCAGCGTGGCGACGAGGCTTGTCGGGTCGAGCGTCACTTTGCCGTGACGCAGTTCGCTGCGCGTCTGACCGTGGCTGCGACGCACCAGCGCCTCAAGGCGGGCGGCCACTTCGATCAGCGCGAAGGGTTTGCAGAGGTAATCATCGGCCCCCAGGCGTAACCCCTCGACGCGCTGATTCAGCGCATCCCGCGCGGTCAGGATAAGCACCGGCTCGCTGCGCCCGCTTTCGCGCCAGGCGCGCAGGATCGCCAGACCGTCGATCTCCGGTAGCGTCAGGTCAAGCACCACCGCATCGTAAGGGGCAGAACAGAGCGCCGCCTGGCCGGTTTTTCCGTCGGTGAACCAGTCCACGCTGAAGCCCATTTTGCTTAAGCCCGCTTTGATGCCATCACCAATCAGCTTGTCGTCTTCTACCAGTAATATGCGCATATCCCCTCCTTGATGGCGTCAGTAAACCCTCTGGATCCGCCTGCTGTACAGTAAAAAAATATAAATTTTCCCCTTAAGAAGTTGTTAAGGATTACCCTGTTTAATGGATTGCGACACCACATTAAAGGGAGAGATGAATATGAAAAAATTCGCTGCAATGGCTGCTATCATGATGATGACCACCGCACCGGTCTTCGCTGCTCAGGGCGGTTTTACGGGCCCATCAGCTACCCAACCCCAGACTCAGACGCAGGCAGGCGGTTTTGTTGATAACAACGCCAACCTGACAACGGCCGCGAAAGTCAAAGACCTGAAGGACGACGCCTGGGTGAAGCTGCGCGGGAACATCACCGAACGCCTGTCCGATGACCGCTACACCTTCCGCGACGAGACCGGCACGGTGGTGGTTGAGATTGATCATAAGCGCTGGAACGGTGTGACCGTGTCCCCGCAGGATAAAGTTGAGCTGCAGGGTAAGGTCGATAAAGACTGGAACGAATTTGAAATCGACGTGAAGCAGGTTATCAAGCTGACGAAATAACCCAGAAAGGGCCGCTTATCCGGCCCTTTTTCTTTGTGACTCAACTCGCCAGATAGGGTAGTATCTGCGGCAATATTGCCTGAAACCCATCGGTTTCTGAGTTGAGGAATCACACGTAATGAGCGATATGGCAGAGCGCCTCGCGCTACATGAATTCACGGAAAACGCCTACCTGAACTACTCCATGTACGTCATCATGGACAGGGCATTGCCGTTTATCGGGGATGGCCTGAAGCCCGTTCAGCGTCGCATCGTCTATGCGATGTCCGAGCTGGGGCTGAACGCCACCGCCAAGTTCAAGAAATCCGCCCGTACCGTCGGTGACGTACTGGGTAAATACCATCCGCACGGCGACATCGCCTGTTATGAAGCGATGGTGCTGATGGCCCAGCCGTTCTCTTATCGTTACCCGCTGGTGGACGGTCAGGGGAACTGGGGGGCACCGGACGATCCGAAATCCTTCGCGGCAATGCGTTATACCGAATCCCGTCTGTCTAAATATGCCGAAGTGCTGCTGGGCGAACTCGGCCAGGGGACGGTGGACTGGGTGCCAAACTTCGACGGCACGCTGCAGGAGCCGAAAATGCTGCCTGCACGTCTGCCGAATATCCTGCTGAACGGCACCACCGGTATCGCGGTCGGTATGGCGACGGACATCCCGCCACACAACCTGCGTGAAGTGGCGAAAGCCGCCATCACCCTGATTGAACAGCCGAAAACCTCGCTGGACGAGCTGCTGGATATCGTTCAGGGGCCGGACTTCCCGACCGAAGCTGAGATCATCACCTCGCGTGCGGAAATCCGCAAAATCTACCAGAACGGCCGTGGCTCCGTGCGCATGCGCGCGGTGTGGACCAAAGAGGACGGCGCCGTGGTGATCACCGCGCTGCCGCATCAGGTCTCTGGTGCCAAGGTGCTGGAGCAGATCGCCTCCCAGATGCGCAATAAAAAGCTGCCGATGGTGGACGACCTGCGCGATGAATCCGACCACGAAAACCCAACCCGTCTGGTGATCGTGCCGCGCTCTAACCGCGTGGACATGGAGCAGGTGATGAACCACCTGTTTGCCACCACCGACCTGGAAAAAAGCTACCGCATCAACCTGAACATGATCGGTCTGGACGGACGCCCGGCGGTGAAAAACCTGCTGGAGATCCTCTCCGAATGGCTGACCTTCCGTCGCGATACGGTGCGCCGTCGTCTGAACCACCGTCTGGAGAAAGTGCTTAAGCGCCTGCATATCCTCGAAGGTTTGCTGGTCGCGTTCCTCAATATCGATGAAGTCATTGAGATCATCCGTACCGAGGACGAGCCGAAGCCCGCGTTAATGTCGCGCTTTGGTATCAGTGAAACCCAGGCTGAAGCGATCCTCGAACTGAAGCTGCGCCATCTCGCTAAGCTGGAAGAGATGAAGATCCGCGGTGAGCAGAACGAGCTGGAAAAAGAGCGCGATCAGCTGCAGGCGATCCTTGCGTCCGAACGCAAAATGAACACCCTGCTGAAGAAAGAGTTGCAGGCCGATGCCGATGCCTTCGGCGACGACCGCCGTTCTCCGCTGCATGAGCGCGAAGAAGCGAAGGCGATGAACGAGCATGACATGCAGCCTTCAGAGCCGGTCACCATCGTCCTGTCCCAGAGCGGCTGGGTGCGTAGCGCCAAAGGCCATGATATCGACGCGCCGGGGCTGAGCTACAAAGCGGGCGACAGCTTCAAGGCGGCCGTGAAAGGCAAGAGCAACCAGCCGGTGGCGTTTATTGACTCCACGGGCCGCAGTTACGCCATCGATCCGATCACGCTGCCTTCCGCGCGTGGTCAGGGCGAACCGCTGACCGGCAAGCTGACGCTGCCGCCGGGGGCGACGGTTGACCACATGCTGATGGAAGCCGACGACCAGAAACTGCTGTTGGCCTCTGATGCGGGTTACGGCTTTATCTGTACCTTTAACGATCTCGTGTCACGTAACCGTGCCGGTAAAGCCATGATCAGCCTGCCGGATAACGCACACGTTATGCCGCCGCTGGTGGTTGAGAACGAGAGCGACATGCTGCTGGCCATTACATCTGCCGGGCGCATGCTGATGTTCCCGGTCAGCGACCTGCCGGAGTTGTCAAAAGGGAAGGGCAATAAGATCATCAACATCCCGTCGGCGGAAGCCGCGAAAGGTGAAGATGGCCTGGCGCATCTCTTCATTCTGCCGCCGCAGAGCACGCTGACCATTCATGTCGGCAAGCGTAAAATCAAGCTGCGTCCGGAAGAGTTGCAGAAGGTGGTGGGCGAGCGCGGACGCCGCGGTTCGCTGATGCGCGGCCTGCAGCGTATCGACCGCGTGGAGATCGATTCTCCTGCACGCAGCAGCGCGGGCGACAGCGAAGAGTAACGCGTTTCGATCCCCCTCTGTTCCGGAGGGGGATATCCAATAAAATTTCCCGTAAAACCGTTGTTAATTCGTGCGTTGCGATTAACAATACGCGCTCGTAATAAAGTCCTTACCTGGCCACAGGTGAAGTATAATTGTCAGCTGTCAGGGCTTCAGAGGTCGCTATGCTATACATTGTTCGTCTTATTCTTACCGTTATCTACTGCATTCTGGTCTGTGTTTTCGGCTGCATCTATTGCCTGTTCAGCCCGCGTAACCCGAAGCATGTCGCCACCTTCGGCCACATGTTTGGTCGTCTTGCGCCGCTGTTTGGCCTGAAGGTTGAAAAGCGTCTGCCGGAAGGGGCGGAGAATTTCGGTAACGCCATCTATATCGCAAACCATCAAAATAACTACGATATGGTGACCGCCTCTAACATCGTGCTGCCGCCGACCGTGACGGTGGGTAAGAAGAGCCTGCTGTGGATCCCCTTTTTCGGCCAGCTCTACTGGCTGACGGGTAACCTGCTGATTGACCGTAATAACCGCGCAAAAGCGCACGGTACCATTGCGGAAGTGGTGAACCACTTCAAAAAGCGCCGCATTTCTATCTGGATGTTCCCGGAAGGCACGCGCAGCCGCGGTCGCGGTCTGCTGCCGTTTAAAACCGGGGCGTTTCATGCCGCAATTGCGGCGGGCGTTCCAATTATTCCCGTGTGTGTTTCCAATACATCGAATAAGATTAATCTTAACCGCCTGAATAACGGGCTGGTGATTGTCGAGATGCTGCCGCCGGTCGATACCAGCAAATACGGTAAAGATCAGGTCCGCGAGCTGGCAGCGCACTGCCGTGAACTGATGGTTCAGCATATTGCTCAGCTCGACAAAGAAGTCGCAGAGAGAGAAGCCGCCGGGAAGATCTAATCCGGCGTTAAAAGGGAAAACGAATTCCCGCGTTGTTAGTCGTTTCAGATGGAGCTTATATGTCACTCAGTCGGCGTCAGTTTATTCAGGCTTCAGGGATCGCCCTTTGTGCGGGTGCGATGCCGCTGACAGCCAGCGCCGCCGGGCAGCAACAGCCGCTGCCCATTCCGCCGTTGATTGAATCCCGTCGCGGGCAGCCGCTATTCCTGACGCTACAGCGAAGCCACTGGTCGTTTACCCAGGGAACCCGCGCGCCGGTCTGGGGCATTAACGGGCGCTACCTTGGGCCGACCATCCGCGTGTGGAATGGCGATGACGTGAAGCTCATCTACAGCAACCGCACGCCTGAAAATGTGGCGATGACCATCAGCGGATTGCAGGTTCCCGGCCCGTTGATTGGCGGGGCCGCGCGCATGATGTCGCCTAACGCCGACTGGGCTCCCGTACTGCCGATCCGTCAGAGCGCGGCGACGCTGTGGTATCACGCTAATACCCCTAACCGCACTGCCCAGCAGGTTTATAACGGCCTGGCCGGGATGTGGCTGATAGAAGACGAGGTCAGTAAATCTCTGCCCATTCCAAACCACTACGGCGTGGATGATTTCCCGGTCATTATCCAGGACAAGCGTCTGGATAACTTTGGCACACCGGAATACAGCGAGCCGGGTAGCGGTGGCTTTGTTGGCGACACGCTGCTGGTCAACGGCGCGCAAAGTCCGTATGTCGAAGTCTCGCGCGGCTGGGTTCGCCTGCGTCTGCTGAACGCCTCTAACTCGCGCCGCTATCTGTTGCAGATGAGCGATGGCCGCCCGCTGCATGTGATCTCTGGCGACCAGGGCTTTTTACCGGCGCCGGTGTCCGTTAAACAGCTGGCGCTTGCCCCGGGTGAACGCCGTGAAATCCTCGTGGATATGACCAACGGCGATGAAGTCTCGGTGACCTGCGGCGAAGCGGCGAGCATTGTGGATCGCATTCGTGGCTTCTTTGAGCCGTCGAGCATTCTGGTCTCCACGCTGGTGCTGACCCTGCGCCCAACCGGTCTCCTGCCGCTGGTGACCGACAGCCTGCCCATGCGCCTGCTGCCGCAGGAGATCATGAGCGGTTCGCCGGTGCGCAGCCGTGATATCAGCCTCGGCGACGACCCGGGCATCAACGGCGCGCTGTGGGACGTTAACCGTATCGACATTACTGCCCAGCAGGGCACCTGGGAGCGCTGGACCGTTCGCTCCGACATGCCGCAGTCGTTCCATATTGAAGGTGTGTCATTCCTGATCCGCAACGTGAACGGCGCGATGCCATTCCCGGAAGACAGGGGCTGGAAAGACACCGTCTGGGTGGATGGTCAGGTTGAACTGCTTGTCTACTACGGCCAGCCTTCCTGGCCGCACTTCCCGTTCCTGTTCCACAGCCAGACGCTGGAGATGATGGACAGGGGCTCCGTAGGGCAAATGCTGGTTAACCCGGCGCCGTAAGCACAGCATTCCCGGTGCGCCGGGAATGCGTTATGCCCGCCAGAAAAAGCGCGAGCACAGGATCAACACCGGATAAATTTCCAGACGTCCTAAGATCATCGCCGCGCACATCAACAGCTTGGCCTCTTCCTTTAACGTCCCGAAGGTTGATGCCGTTTCGCCAAAGCCCAGCCCCATATTGTTGATACAGGCAGCCACCGTCGCAAATGATGTAAACAGGTCATAGCCCATCAGATTGAGCGCCCAGACGAAAAAGCCTGTGATCATCACGTAGAGAAAGAAGAAGCTCCATACTGAACGCAGGACGCGCTCATTCACCACGCTGTTGCCAACCTTGATGGTCAGCAGCGCCCGCGGATGCGCCAGCTGATTCATCTCCTGAATACTCTGCTTGAACATCATCAGAAAACGCAGGGCCTTAATCCCACCGCAGGTCGAACCCACGCAGCCACCAAAGAAGCTGGCGCTCAGCAGCAGGAATATGGTGTGGGCAGGCCAGTGGGCGTAATCGGCCGTTGAAAGGCCGTTATCGGTCATCATTGAGCTTGCCAGGAAGAAGGCGTGCACCAGGCTGTCGAGAGGGTTATACATTCCCGCGTGCCAGACCTGCCAGGCGGTAATGGCGATAAGCACCGCGGCAGCGGCCAGAAAGAATCTCACCTCCGGGCTGCGGCGAATCGGCTTCAGCGTGCGTCTGACAAGGGCGACATACCAGAGGGTAAAGTTAAACGCCGAAAGCAGCGAAAAGGTGCCGGCGACAAGCTCAATCGCGTGGCTGTCATAAAAACCGATGCTCTCGCTGCGGGTTGAAAAGCCGCCCAGGGATACGGTGGAGAGCCCGTGACAAACGGCATCAAAAAAGGGCATCCCCGCCAGCCAGTACGCCAGCGTGCAGGTTATCCCCAGCGCCAGATAGGTGACCCACAGGGTGCGTGCGGTATCGGCGAGCCGGGGCGTCAGACGCTCCTCTTTAAACGGGCCGGGCATTTCTGACTGGTACAGCTTCATACCACCGATGCCCAGCAGCGGCAGGACCGCGACGGCCAGCACGATGACGCCCAGCCCGCCAATGAAATTGAGCTGCGCGCGATAATAGAGGTACGATTTGGGCAGGGCGCTGACGTCGCCGATCACCGTTGCGCCCGTGGTGGTGATCCCGGAAACGCCTTCAAAAAGTGCGTCAGCAAAGGAGAGTTGCAGGCCATCGTCCATCCAGAGCGGCATGGCGCTGATTAATGAGAACAGCAGCCAGAACAGGACGATAATCACGAATCCGTCGCGGGTGCGTAGCTGTATACCGGCGTGACGGGTTGCCCGCCAGGCCAGGCCGCCGAGGCTGAAAAAGGTCAAAAAGGTGGTCAAAAAAGCAAAATAGGTTCGCTCTTTATTCAGCAGAGCGATAACCATCGGCGGCAGCATAGACAGGCTGTACAGAAGAACCAGAAACCCGCAGAGATGAAGCACAACCCGCAGCTGGGAGACATGTAACGAATCGTTGAACTTCACAACAGAACTCCGCGCAAGAACCTGTTCCGGGGGAAAATCACCGGAAGTTAGAGTGAATATTATGAGCCAAAATAATCAGGGCGCTGTATTTTAACGACTTCTATGAATATCTGTCTGCCTCTTGCATCCTTTTCTTCAAATCCGGCGGATGAACAGCGTATAATCCGGCTCCTTTTGTCTATTTTTTCTTCGGAAGCATTATGAGCGCAATTTCCCTGATCCAGCCGGATCGTGACCTTTTCTCGTGGCCCCAGTACTGGGCGGCCTGCTTTGGACCGGCGCCGTTCCTGCCGATGTCCCGGGAAGAGATGGACCAACTGGGCTGGGATAGCTGCGATATCATTCTGGTCACGGGCGATGCCTACGTTGACCACCCGAGCTTCGGTATGGCCATCTGCGGCCGCATGCTTGAAGCGCAGGGCTTCCGCGTGGGGATCATCTCCCAGCCAGACTGGAACAGCAAAGACGACTTTATGCGTCTGGGTAAACCGAACCTGTTCTTCGGCGTGACCGCCGGTAACATGGACTCGATGATCAACCGCTATACCGCCGACCGTAAGCTGCGCCATGACGATGCGTACACACCGGATAACGTGGCGGGCAAACGCCCTGACCGCGCCACGCTGGTCTACACCCAGCGCTGTAAAGAAGCCTGGAAAGATGTGCCGGTGATCCTGGGCGGCATCGAGGCGAGCCTGCGTCGTACCGCGCACTATGATTACTGGTCTGATACCGTGCGCCGCTCGGTGCTGGTGGACTCCAAAGCCGACATGCTGATTTACGGTAACGGCGAGCGTCCACTGGTAGAAGTGGCGCACCGTCTGTCGCAGGGCGAGCCGGTGAGCAGCATCCGCGACGTGCGCAACACCGCCATCATGGTGAAAGAAGCGCTGCCGGGCTGGCGCGGGGTGGATTCCCGCATCATCGATATGCCGGGCAAAATCGATCCTATCCCGCACCCGTATGGCGAAGATCTGCCGTGCGCCGATAACAAACCGGTTGAGCCAAAGAAAGCGGAAGCGAAGGCAATCGTCGTGCAGCCGCCGCGTCCGAAACCGTGGGAAAAGACCTATGTGCTGCTGCCGTCCTACGAGAAGGTGAAAGCCGATAAGGTGCTCTACGCCCATGCGTCCCGTATTCTGCACCATGAAACCAACCCCGGCTGTGCGCGTGCGTTGATGCAGAAGCACGGCGAGCGTTTTATCTGGATCAACCCACCGGCGATCCCGCTCTCCACCGAAGAGATGGACAGCGTCTTTGCGCTGCCGTACAAACGCGTGCCGCACCCGGCGTACGGCAACGCCCGTATCCCGGCGTATGAGATGATCCGCTTCTCGATCAACATCATGCGCGGCTGCTTCGGCGGCTGTTCCTTCTGCTCCATTACCGAGCACGAGGGGCGCATTATTCAGAGCCGTTCTGAAGATTCGATCATCAACGAGATCGAAGCCATTCGCGATACCGTGCCTGGCTTTACCGGGGTGATCTCCGACCTCGGCGGCCCAACGGCCAATATGTACATGCTGCGCTGTAAATCGCCGCGCGCGGAGCAAACCTGCCGCCGTCTCTCCTGTGTCTATCCAAGCATTTGCGAACATATGGACACCAACCACGAGCCGACGATCAACCTCTATCGCCGCGCGCGTGATTTGAAGGGCATCAAGAAAATCCTGATTGCCTCCGGGGTACGTTACGACATCGCTGTGGAAGATCCGCGCTACATCAAAGAGCTGGCGACGCACCACGTCGGTGGCTATCTGAAGATTGCGCCGGAGCACACCGAAGAAGGCCCGCTGTCGAAAATGATGAAGCCGGGGATGGGCAGCTACGATCGCTTTAAACAGCTGTTCGATACCTACTCAAAGCAGGCAGGGAAAGAGCAGTACCTGATCCCGTACTTCATCTCCGCCCACCCGGGTACGCGCGATGAAGACATGGTGAACCTGGCGCTGTGGCTGAAACAGCGTCGCTTCCGTCTGGATCAGGTGCAGAACTTCTATCCGTCACCGCTCGCCAACTCCACAACCATGTACTACACCGGCAAAAACCCGCTGAGTAAAATTGGTTACAAGAGTGAAGACGTGGTGGTGCCGAAAGGGGATAAACAGCGTCGTCTGCACAAAGCGCTGCTGCGCTACCACGATCCGGCTAACTGGCCGCTGATCCGCCAGGCGCTGGAAGAGATGGGGAAAAAGCATCTGATTGGCTCGCGTCGCGACTGTCTGGTGCCGGCACCAACGCTGGATGAGATGCGCGAAGCGCGTCGCCAGAACCGCCATACGCGCCCGGCGCTGACCAAGCATACGCCAATTGTGCATCAGCGTTCGAACGGTAGCGCGGGAACGAAAAAGAATGTGAAACGTAAGAGCGGCTAGTCTCATTGCCCGGTGGCGCTTCGCTTACCGGGCCTACAACTCAGATCGTAGGCCGGGTAAGGCGCAGCCGCCACCCGGCTTTTTACTACCCGCCAAACTGATCCGGATCGGGCCCTAAACGCTTGCCCTGATCCAGTTTCGCAATCTCGCCCAGCTCATCTTTATCCAGGCGGAAATCCCAGACGTCGAAGTTCTCGGCGATGCGCGATGGCGTGACCGATTTCGGGATCACCACTAGGCCGTTGTCCAGGTGCCAGCGAATGACAATCTGCGCCGGGGTTTTGCCATATTTATCCGCCAGATCGCGGATAATTTTCTGGTCGAACACCCCTTCACCGCCCTGAGCCAGCGGGCTCCAGGATTCGGTCTGGATTTTGTGAGTAGCGTTCCAGGCGTGAAGCTGGCGCTGCTGCATCAGCGGGTGCAGTTCAATCTGATTAATCACCGGTACAGCGCCCGTTTCGTCAATCAGACGCTGCAGGTGATGAACCTGGAAGTTACAGACGCCGATGCTTTTCACCAGCCCCTCTTTTTGCAGTTCAATCATCCCTTTCCAGGCATCAACATAATGGTCGATAGCCGGAACCGGCCAGTGCATCAGATACAGATCGACGAAATCGAGCTGGAGTTTCTCCAGGCTCTCCTGCAGGGCTTCGCGTGGGCGCTTTTGGTCGTCGTTCCACAGTTTGGTGGTGATAAAAAGGTCGTCGCGGGGCATACCGGCGCTGGCCAGTGCTTTCCCCACGCCGTCCTCGTTTTTGTAGGCGGCGGCGGTATCAATGGACCGATAGCCGACTTCCAGTGCTTTATGAATGGCGGAGACGACCTCGTCGTTACCGGCTTTCCATACACCTAGCCCCAACTGGGGCATCACGTTGCCGTCCTGCAGCTTGATTACGGTTTGGTTTGCCATTTTTCCTCCTTCAGGTGCGCATCGCCGGAGGGGGACTCCGGCGATGGGGTGTGCATTAAGTCTGGACGAAATGTCAAAAAACGAAAGGCAGGATGCCAAAAACGCTTAGCGCGCCGCCTCGTAGATACGACGGCTAACGTCCAGCGTAATGTCGCCGTGTTCGCCCAGCTGAGTCATGCCGTGTTCTTCAAGTTTAGCCAGCAGGGCAGGGATAGAGCTGCCATCCAGACCATAGCCGGACAGACGCGTCGGCACGCCCAGGCTTTCAAAGAAGTTGCGGGTCGCTTCGATTGCCGCATCGATACGCGCGTCGTCAGAACCTTCGGTGATGTTCCAGACGCGTTCCGCGTACTGCAGCAGTTTGGCGCGTTTGGTATCACGTTTTTCGTTCCACAGGGCCGGCAGAACCACCGCCAGCGTCTGGGCGTGATCCAGACCGTGCATCGCCGTCAGTTCATGGCCCAGCATGTGGGTTGCCCAGTCCTGCGGCACGCCTGCGCCAATCAGGCCGTTCAGCGCCTGCGTTGCAGCCCACATCACGTTGGCACGCACGTCGTAGTTTTCTGGCTCTTTCAGCGCCTTCGGACCCTCTTCGACCAGCGTCAGCAGAATGCCTTCCGCAAAACGATCCTGAATTTTGGCATCCACCGGATAGGTCACGTACTGCTCAACGGTGTGAACAAAGGCGTCGACCACGCCGTTCGCGACCTGACGCGCGGGCAGGGTGTAGGTGTACACCGGATCGAGGATCGCGAATACGGGCTGAACGTGCTCGTTCATAAAGGCCTGTTTGTCTCCGGTGGTTTTACGGGAGATCACCGCGCCTTTGTTGGATTCAGAACCGGTGGCTGGCAGGGTCAGCACGGAGCCCATCGGGATCGCGCTTTTAATGTCGCTGCCACGGGTTTCCAGGATATGCCATGGGTCGATACCGTCGGCGTAGTGTGCTGCCGCGGCGATGAACTTCGTGCCGTCCAGCACGGAGCCCCCGCCGACAGCCAGCAGGAAGGTGATGTTTTCTTCGCGGGCGATTTTCACCGCGTTCATCAGCGTTTCATAAGAAGGGTTTGGCTCGATACCGCCAAACTCGCGTACGTCCAGACCTTCCAGTGCGCTGTAAACCTGATCCAGCACGCCGGTTTTTTTCACGCTGCCGCCACCGTAGGTGATCAGCACGCGGGCGTCAGCGGGGATCTGTGCACGCAGATCGGCGATAGCGCCTTTACCAAACAGGATGCGGGTTGGGGTGTGGAGATTAAAATTATTCATGGCTCGTTCCCTATCGTGGGTGAAAAATCGTGGCGGCGCGGATGGCTACCTGATGCTGCACATTGTGGCTGCCCGGGGATATCCTCTCAATGCACATTCCTGCCGATGTCTTGCCCATTTCTACAGAGCACTGGAGAAACGTCAGGAAAATGCGCAGACTGTGAGGGTCGCAAACCGTACCCGGAGTAACGCTAAATGAACCGTGAAGCCATCTGTCTTCAGCTCACTTCGCAGATTAAAAGACTGATTGATAAGCAAAATAACCCAGGCGAACTGCTGCCGGATATTCGCCTGCTCTACGGGACGCAGCCGGGAACGCGGACGCCGGTGATGTATCAGCCGGGCATCGTTTTTCTCTTTTCCGGCCATAAAATTGGTTATATCAATGAACGCGTGTTCCGTTATGACACCAATGAATATCTGCTGCTGACAGTACCTTTACCCTTCGAATGTGAAACCTTCGCGACAGAGGAGGTACCGCTGGCGGGGATCCGCGTAAATGTCGATATTCTTCAGCTTCAGGAGCTGCTGATGGACATTGGCGAAGACGAGCTTTTCCAGCCGTCGATGGCGGCGAGCGGCATTAACTCTGCCACGCTGTCAGAGGAGATCCTCTGTGCCATTGAGCGTCTGCTGGACGTGATGGAGAGGCCGCTGGATGCGCGTATTCTGGGTAAGCAAATCATCCGCGAAATTCTTTATCATGTGCTGCTGGGGCCGGGTGGCGGGGCACTACTGGCGCTGGTCAGTCGGCAGACCCACTTCAGCCTGATAAGCCGCGTACTCAAGCGCATCGAAAGCCAGTACACGGAAAACCTCAGCGTTGACCAGCTGGCGGCGGAAGCGAACATGAGCGTCTCGGCGTTTCACCACAACTTTAAGTCGGTGACCAGCACCTCGCCGCTGCAATACCTCAAAACCTACCGGCTGCATAAGGCGCGGATGCTGATGATCCACGACGGCATGAAGGCCAGCGCGGCGGCGATGCGGGTCGGGTATGAGAGCGCGTCGCAGTTTAGTCGGGAGTTTAAGCGCTACTTCGGCGTCACGCCGGGAGAGGATGCGTCACGCATCCGAACCATGCAGGGAGTCTGACGGCAAACGTAGGCCGGGTAAGCGATAGCGCCACCCGGCTTTTATTTATGCACTGCAGTACTTCTTCTTAATCACCACCGCAATCGTTCCCACCAGTCCAGCCACCAGCAGGAACATCGGCAGCACCATCAGGAAGGTCATTACCTGGTCTTCATGGTGCTTCACAAACGGGATCATGTTCAGCGCGTAGCCGAGAGTGGTAACGACACCCACCCATAACAACGCGCTGAGCCAGTTGAAGAACTGGAAGCGGCGGTTCGACAGGCCGGAAATGCCTGCCATGGTGGGCAGCAAGGTGCGAACAAAGGCCAGAAAACGCCCGGCCAGCAAGGCCAGCAGGCCATGCCTGTCAAACATGCAGGTCGCACGCTGATGGTATTTATGCGGTAGCTGCGCCAGCCAGCCCTTCACGACGCGCGTGTTGCCGAGCCAGCGGCCCTGCAGATAGCTCAGCCAGCAGCCCAGGCTTGCCGCGGAGGTGAGGATCACCATGGTCGGCGCGAAGTCCATGACACCTTTACCGATTAACGCCCCCGCAAGCAAAAGGAGGCTATCACCGGGTAAAAATGAGGCTGGCAGTAATCCATTTTCCAGAAACAGGGTCGCGAACATCACGAAATAGACGATACCTACAACGTGAGGATCGGTCAGTGCGGCGAAGTCGTGTTGCCAGAGCGCCGCGATAATATCTTGAATAACAGCCATGGACTTTCCTGTGGAACAACAGATATAGCACTATTGTACTCCCTTATTTGCCCGATGGGGTTGATCGCGGGCGCAACTAATGCAGACTTTTCTGGTGGCGGTGTCCACAAAAGCATCCATGGAGTACATGTTTGCCAGCACTCTACACGATACGCGCAAACCCTGCTGCTAAATCGGCAATTAAATCGTCCGCGTTTTCTAAACCGATATGCAGGCGAATCAGGGTGCCGCTGAAGTCCACTTCACCGCCAGGGCGCAGGGCCGCAATCTGCTCCGGCTGATTAGGCAGGATCAGGGATTCAAACCCGCCCCAGGAGTAGGCCATGCTGAAGAGGGTAAAATTATCCAGATAGCTTGCCAGCTCGTCATTATTCAGCCGTTTTTTTAGGACGAATGAGAACAAACCGCTGCTGCCCGTAAAGTCTCGTTGCCAGAATTCATGCCCTTTACTGCCCGGCAGTGCCGGATGGTTGACGCGCTCAACCTGCGGGTGCTGCGCCAGCCACTCAGCTATCTTCAGGCTGCTTTCGTGATGCTGACGCAGGCGCACCCCCAGCGTGCGGATGCCTCGGCTGGTCATGTAGGCGGTATCGGCATCGACCATCTGCCCCATCAGGTAGGCATTTTCCCGCAGCTGATCCCAGCAGCGGGCGTTAGAAACGGCCGTGCCGATCATCCCGTCTGAGTGGCCAATCAGATATTTGGTCGCCGCCTGAATGGAGATATCAATGTCGAATTCCAGCGCTTTAAACAGCACGCCTGCCGCCCAGGTGTTGTCGATCATGATAATCGCCTCTGGTGCTTTGCTGCGCACGGCTTTCACAATGGCCGGCACGTCGTGTACTTCCATGGTGATCGAACCCGGAGATTCCAGGAACACAATGCGCGTGTTGGGCTGAATAAGCTCTGCGATGCCTTCGCCAATCAGCGGATCGAACCAGCCCGTGGTTACGCCGAGTCGGGAGAGGATTTTGGTGCAGAAATCCTGGCTCGGTTCATAGGCGGTGTTGGTCATCAGAATATGGTCGCCTTGTTCCACGAACGCCAGAATGGTGTTGGCGACTGCCGCCGCACCGCACGGAAACAGCGCGCAGCCTGCGCCGCCTTCCAGCTCGCACATGGCTTCCTGCAGTGAGAAGTGGGTTAGCGTGCCACGACGTCCGTAAAACAGCCCGCCTTTGGCGCGGTTACGCGTGGCGATTTTTTTGTCCTCTACGGTATCAAACACCAGCGAGGAGGCCCGTTGGATCACGCTGTTCACCGAACCCTGAGTATATTTCTTGCTGCGCCCGGCCTGTACCAGCGTGGTATCAAGATGCTTCTTGGTCATGTTCGCTAACCCTGTTTTTATACGTCTGGACGTCCAGACTACCACGAATGTGAAAATCTGCACCCGGATGCTTATCGAATAAGCAGAAAATATTAGCAAAAAACCGCATAAGAAATTTTTACTGCGTAAGCGCAAGGAATATGAGCGAAAATTGCGGCACTATGTAAATAGTAATGAGAACGACTATCAATTCGACGATGTTTTGATATTATTACGTTCAGATTTTGTGATTTGCGTCCTGGAGATACAGAGTGGGTAATAATTTGATGCAGACGGATCTCTCCGTTTGGGGCATGTATCATCATGCTGACATCGTGGTTAAGATTGTGATGATCGGCCTGATTCTGGCGTCCGTGATCACGTGGGCTATCTTCTTTGGCAAGAGCGCCGAGCTGATTTCTCAGAAGCGCCGCCTCAAGCGTGAGCAACAGCAGCTGGCTGAAGCCCGCTCTCTGGATCAGGCGTCTGATATGACCTCATCCTTCCACGCGAAAAGCCTGACCACCCTGTTAGTTAACGAAGCGCAAAACGAGCTGGAACTCTCCGCAGGCAGTGAAGATAACGAAGGTATTAAAGAACGTACCGGCTTCCGTCTGGAGCGTCGCGTCGCCGCCGTGGGTCGCCATATGGGCCGGGGCAATGGATATCTGGCGACCATCGGGGCCATCTCGCCGTTCGTGGGGCTGTTCGGTACGGTCTGGGGCATCATGAACAGCTTTATCGGGATTGCGCAAACCCAAACGACGAACCTGGCGGTAGTTGCACCGGGTATCGCCGAAGCGCTGCTGGCGACCGCTATCGGTCTGGTTGCGGCGATCCCTGCGGTGGTTATCTATAACGTCTTCGCGCGCATGATTGGCAGCTATAAAGCCACCCTCGGTGACGTCGCCGCGCAGGTTCTGCTGCTGCAAAGCCGCGATCTTGATCTGAATGCCAGTGCCGCTAAACCGGTGCACGCGGCGTCCAAACTGCGCGTAGGTTAATGAATTATGGCAATGCGTCTTAATGAAAATCTGGACGATAACGGCGAAATGCATGAAATCAACGTGACGCCGTTTATCGACGTTATGCTGGTTCTGCTGATTATCTTCATGGTTGCTGCGCCGCTGGCGACGGTCGACGTGAAGGTAAACCTGCCGGCCTTGTCCAGCCAGCCGCAGCCGCGCCCGGAAAAGCCCATCTATCTGTCGGTGAAAGCAGATAAATCGATGTTCCTCGGCAACGACCCGGTGACGGCTGACTCTGTCATCCCGGCGCTGGATCAGCTCACTGGCGGTAAGAAAGACACGACGGTCTTCTTCCGTGCGGATAAAACCGTTGATTACGAGACCATGATGAAGGTCATGGATACGCTGCATCAGGCGGGTTATCTGAAGATTGGGCTGGTCGGCGAAGAGAAAGCGGCCGCGAAATAACGAAGAAGCTGGCGAAAGCCGGCTTTTTTTATGCCTGTCGGGTTATTCGTTTTTGTTATCCGTCGACGCGGGAGAGAGGGCTGCCAGCGCCTCCTCGTCAAGCGCGACGCTGGTGACGTTTGAGGTACGATACTCGCCGTCGGACAGTTTGCGCGTCAGGCGCAGGGTCGCGGTTTCTCTGGCCAGCAGATACTGATAATTGGCCTCCAGACGCCCCAGAAGCTTCTCTTTCAGCTCGGGCCGTTGTTCTATGATGGCATTCATCACGGCGCCGTAAATCTCTTCCTTGACCTGTAAGGGATAAATCTCGCGGCGGTTCTGCCATTTCAGGCGCACCAGCGTCGCCGGAATGGAAACCAGATCCTGGGTAATACGCGTCATCTCGGCGTTTTTGGTGTTACGCAAAGCCTCGAGATTTTGCTTTAAGATAAATTCGTCACTTTTTTTCTCATCTAAAGTCAAATAGACATCGTTATCTTTAACGTCTTTCACATTAATCTTCCCCCAGGTTATAAAAAATAGGGTTGTTTTTTTCTCGCGTAATTAGATTAAGCCAAATTTTATTGCCCGCTTCATTTATTTCCTTGGTCTTTTCGGCCATTATTTGACTTAGTTTCTGGGCATCTATTTCGCCTTCTGCCTGCAGGTCATTCAACAGGTGGACAAAGGCTTCAATTTTGATAGCGCGAAATAACCGATCCTTTATATGACGATCGTGCTCTTCCAGCAACATATTACGGGATTTGCCGCTACGGGAAACACCAATTAATATGTCTGGTTCAAAATCAGCGAGCTTTCTTTTTCCCTGAGTGAAATTAGCCTCTTTTTCTGCTTCCGTCGGTTGCTGTTCCACAGGCGTGATGTGGTACTTAGCCGGGACGAGATAGTCGGGCAACATTTTTTAATTTCCTTTAATTTCAACAAGGTGGGGAAGATAAAGGCGTGAGATTCGTTGACAATATCATGAGGCAATTTTAAAATCAAAAAAAATGGAGCCAACCCATGAACAGCATCTTTTTTACGGTCATTACATTACTATTACTGACCGCTGGTGTTCTTTTATTGATGCAGGAGTTCAATAAAACGAAAGAGTCGAAAGACACCAGTGAAACCCCACAGCCTGAACTGATGACTAAAGAGGAAGGTGAAGACCATTTCTCTGTTTTGATGAACTCGGTGACGCCGGTTTGGTACTGGCGGGTGAACCATGAATATATCGACTTTTTGCACGCGACAATAAAGCGGATGAAAATGTCGGAAATTAATGACACGCCGGGCCTGTTTGAAGCGCAGCGTCGCTGCAGTGACCTGAATTCAGCGGTCTATAAATATTACGACAATATCAAAAAGCGCTGTCTGAACGGTGAGAAGGTCTCGTATTCCGATTTAGACGTATTAAACCTGCGTCAGTGCTTTCGCGAGTTCAGCCTGGAAGCCTATCCGGAGCTGGTGGTGCTGGTCTGGCCGGAGTATGCGCGCCCTGAGGTGGATCCTGACAACGTGTAATGGTTAGTTGTTGCAAACAGTCAGCGCCGTTGCGATATACTGAGTGCTGGTTTCGTTTGCAGACAGGACTTTATGGAACGCTTCTTTGAAAACGCTATGTACGCCTCGCGCTGGATACTGGCACCCGTCTATTTTGGCCTTTCGCTGGCGCTGATTGCGCTCACGATTAAGTTCTTCCAGGAAATCTTGCATGTTCTGCCGAACATCTTTTCCATTGCCGAAGCAGATTTGATTCTGGTGCTGCTGTCACTGGTGGATATGACGCTGGTGGGGGGCTTACTGGTGATGGTGATGTTCTCTGGCTATGAGAATTTTGTCTCCCAGCTTGATATCGACGCGCGTAAAGAAAAGCTGAGCTGGCTGGGCAAAATGGATGCCACGTCGCTGAAGAATAAAGTGGCCGCCTCGATTGTGGCGATCTCCTCCATCCACCTGTTACGCGTGTTCATGGACGCAAAGAATGTCCCGGACAACAAACTAATGTGGTATGTCATTATCCATCTGACGTTTGTGCTTTCGGCGTTTGTGATGGGGTATCTGGATAAGATCAGCAAGAAGTAATTTCCTTCTTAACCACCCTCTCCCTGTGGGCTGAGGGATCCCCAGTAATATGGTCATGCCACCATGACCATATTACTGTACTCTTTTCCCAGCTTTTTCATCTCGTTAA